>CAZBSU010000133.1:0-5840 GCA_964494745.1 uncultured Planctomycetales bacterium
TCGTTCAGGATGTCTTGCGCAAACTGGCTAAAAAAAAGACGGATGACGGCCAACCGCTGATCTTTGAGAAAGAATACGAGGGCTGGTATTCCGTGGCCGAGGAGCGGTTCATCACCGAGACCGACGTCCAGTCCGGGGCCTTCCGCGACGTCAGGCGGATCAAAGAAAAGAATTATTTTTTCAGGATGAGCCATTATCAGGAACGCCTGAAGGCCCATATTAAGGAACATCGCGAGTTCATTCAGCCCGAGCACAGGCGCAATGAGGTGCTGGGCTTCCTGAATCAGCCGTTGGGCGACCTGTGCATCTCGCGCCCTAAATCACGGCTGGCCTGGGGCATCGAACTGCCGTTCGATCCGGATTACGTGACTTATGTCTGGTTTGACGCCCTTTTGAATTATGTGACCGGCCCGGGATTTCTTTCGGACCCGTCGGGATTTGAAAAATGGTGGCCCGCCGATGTCCATTTGATAGGTAAAGATATCCTGACCACGCACGCGGTGTATTGGTCGACCATGCTGATGGCCATGGACCTGCCCCTGCCGCGCACGATCTTCGCCCACGGCTGGTGGCTGACCGGCGAGACCAAGATGAGCAAATCCCTGGGCAATATCGTCGATCCGCTGGACCTGGTCAATGAGTACGGGGTGGACGCGGTGCGCTTTTTTCTGATGAAGGAGATGGTCCTGGGGCAGGACGCCAGTTTTACGGTGGAGCTGTTCGTTCGCTGTTACAATAATAATCTGGCCAATGATTTCGGCAATCTGCTTAACCGCGTCAGCGGCCTGATCGGGAAATATTTCGACGGCGTCATCCCCCCTGAGGGCAAGGGGCCGGATGATGATGACGTGATGAAGATCAAGGCCCATTGTAAACCCGATTATGTTGATAATTATATTGATGCTTTTCGGATTAATGAGGCCATAGACTCGATTATGTTTATCGTGGCCCAGGCCAATGCCTACATGGAGAAACAGGCCCCATGGAAGGTGGCCAAGACCGATCGTCCCGGTGCCGGGGCCATCTTATATACGGCTACGGAAGCCCTGCGCATTGCCGCGGTACTGCTCCAGCCGGTCATGCCGCAGAAGACCGCCGAGGTCCTGGATATCCTCGGGGCGCACGGGACCGGACCTCAGTGGGGCGGGCTCCAGCCGGGGACAAAACTGAAATCCCACGCTGCCTTATTCCCGCGTATTGAGATTCCGACGAAATAGTTCATGGGGTTCATTGAGTTCTTTGAGTTTATTGAGTTAACCCTATGTACCTAAATAAGTTCAACAAACCCAACAAACTCAATTATCATGGCCATTGAAACCATCAAATGGGTCAAGCAGTCCGTCAGGATCATTGACCAGACCCAACTGCCGCACCGGTTGGAGTATATCAACTGCCGCGACGTCAACACGCTTTGCCGGGCGATTCGGCGCCTGAGCGTCCGCGGCGCTCCGGCCCTGGGTGTCGCGGCGGGATTCGGCGTCCTGCTGGGGATCCGGACCTTTCAGGGGAAGGACCGCAAAAAGTTTCTTCGTCATTTTAAGCAGGTCTGCGATACTATCGGATCATCGCGCCCAACAGCGGTGAATCTTTTCAATGTCCTTGATATTATGCGGAATGTGGTTAATGATCATCCGCAGGCCCCGGTCAAAGAATTAAAGGAACTGCTGCACGCGGCTGCTTTTTCCGTTTACGAAGAAGATAAAAAGGTCAATCGCCGGATGGGCCGGCATGGAGCAACCCTGATCAAAAACGGGGATTGCATCATGACCATCTGTAATGCCGGGGCTTTGGCGACGGTAGATTACGGCACGGCCCTGGGTGTCATGTTTTCGGCCAAGGCCCAGGGAAAACATTTTGGGGTTTATGCCCTAGAAAGCCGGCCTTTACTGCAGGGCGCGCGCTTGACCGCGTGGGAGTTATTGCGGGAAAAGATCGACGTTACCCTGATCTGCGACAGCATGGCCGCGGCGGTTATGAAGGATAAAAATATCAAGGCCATTTTTACCGGGGCGGACCGGATCGCGGCCAACGGCGACAGCGCCAATAAGATTGGGACCCAAAACCTGGCGATCCTGGCCGCGTATCATAAGATTCCATTTTATATCGTTGCTCCGCGTTCGACGTTTGATCTCAGCATCAGAAGCGGCCGCGACATTCCGATCGAAGAGCGGGACAAGAAAGAAGTGCTTTTTTTCGCCGGCCGTCAGACCGCGCCTTCTCGGGTCAAGGTGTATAATCCCGCTTTTGATGTGACCGATCATAAATTGATCTCGGGTATCGTGACCGAGGCTGGGATCATCCGTCCGCCGTTTGTATCAAATATTAAAAAGATATTCAAAAAAATGAAGCCTGCCGGCTGCGGAACTCGCCCCCATGATTTGCCCGACTCTGGTCAAGTGACATAGTTATGTCGGATATTGACGTTAACACACTGAAGATTTTAGAATGTCTCGAGATCTGAAACAACTCGGCGAATTCGGCCTGATCGAGAAAATACGGCGTTCGGTTCCCGTTTCCAAGAAGGTCGTCCTCGGGATCGGCGATGACGCCGCCGTGTTGGAGGCGGGGCGCCGGGAATGGCAGCTGGCAACCAGTGATATGCTGGCCGAAGGCACCCATTTCACCCGCAGGGATAAACCCAGGAGCATCGGCCATAAGGCCCTGGCCTGCAGTATCAGTGATATCGCGGCCATGGGCGGGATCCCGGATATCGCTATCGTCTCCCTCGGGACCCCGGGACGAATTTCAGTCGATTTTTTGCGAAAGATTCAGGCGGGCCTGAACGCGACGGCCCGGCGGTTCGCGATAACGATAGCCGGGGGAGATACCATCCGCCATCAAAGTCTTGTGATTAACGTGACCCTGCTTGGCCGTGTTGAAAAACGGCATCTGGTCACCCGTGCCGGGGCCCGACCCGGAGATCATGTTTTTGTGACCGGCCGGTTAGGCGGCAGTCTGGCCAGCGGGCGGCATCTGACGTTTTCGCCCCGTCTGCCCGAGGCGCAGTTTTTGGTCAGGCATCTTAAACCGTCCGCCATGATCGACATCTCTGATGGGTTGGTGCCTGACCTGGGACATATCCTGGACCGCAGCCGGGTCGGGGCGGTGCTGGAGGAGGATGCGATCCCTCGCCGCCGGACAGCGACGTTAGACCAGGCCCTTTATGACGGCGAGGATTTTGAACTGCTTTTTACCCTGCCTCCGGACAAGGCGCGGCGTTGGCAGCGGTTACGCTCGAGGCCATTTATTTTCTATCCGATCGGGAAGATCGTGTCCGGGGCCGGGCGTATGATGCTGGCATCTGCGACGCGCCAGAAAGTTATCAAAAAGAGGAACAGCGGTTTTGCGCACTTTTAAAATGACGACACGTGGCCCTGCAGAGACGCAGGGATTGGGAAAGACCTTGGCCGCTCATCTTGGCGCCGGTGATATTTTGTGTCTGACAGGCGAATTGGGAACGGGCAAGACCACGTTCGTCAAGGGATTAGCCCAAGGGCTGAAGATCCCTGCCCGACGGGTGAACAGCCCGACCTTTGTGGTCATGAATCACTATAAGGGCCGTATTCCTCTTTATCATTTTGATTTTTATCGTTTGGGATCTCTGGGGGAGATTCAGGCCATTGGATATGAGGAGTTCCTCTACGGGGAGGGTATTGCCGTCATCGAATGGGCTGATAATATGGGGGAATTGATCCCCCCGGAGAGGATCGATATCTTTTTCCGCCACTATGGTCAGGATGAACGCCACTTGGAATTCAAACCGCATGGCCAGGGATATGAAAAGAAGTTGTTTTGTTTAATATGAATTTATTAGCCCTCGACAGTTCGACCAAGACCTTCAGCCTGGCCGTGGCGCAGGATACCAAAATCATAAAGTCCCGCAATGTCAGGCTGAAAGGTGTCTTGTCGTCTTCGATTATGCCGCGTGTCGACCGCATCTTGAAAGATGCGGGTCTGACTTTGCGACAGGTCGACGGTTTTGTTTTGGGCCGCGGCCCGGGGTCTTTCACCAGCCTGCGAGTGGGCGTGACGACCCTGAAGTCCCTGGCCTATGCCATGCAGAAACCCCTGGTGAGTTTTTCCAGCCTGGACGCCATCGCCTTGAACCTGAAAGTCACGGGGCCCCAGCGCCTTGCCGTGATGGTTGATGCCCGACGGCAGAAAGTCTATGCCTGCCTTTATCAGCGCCGGGGCAAACGACTGATCCGGAAAACTTCTTATTTGCTCGTTCCCATCCAGGCTTTTCTTGATAGAATAGACACAGACGTTTGTTTTGCCGGTGACGGGCTCCATCTTTATGGGCCGGTCGTCCGGGAATGGGCCGACCGTCGTAAGGATAAGGCGCGGACTTTTTTCGCGGCCCCAAAAGATTGGGTCCCTAAGGCCGCCAATCTGATCCCGATGGGGTGGGAGCGCCTGCGGGCCGGCCGCAGCGATCATCTTGATCGGTTGGAACCTTTATATCTTTATCCGAAGGAATGTCAGGTGGTGCGTTCATGAGACATAATTATATGGCATGGGTCGAGATCGACCTGAAAGCGATCCGGCATAATTTCCGCGAAATCAAAAAGATCGCCCGGCGCCGGTTTGTCCGTAAGCCGAAGACGTGCCGCAGCCCTTCCAAGCGCACGGGTTGTCCGGACGTCCTGTGCGTGATCAAGGCCGACGCTTATGGGCACGGAATGATCCAGGTCGCCTCCGCGCTGAAACGGATGGGGGTTCATTTTTGGGGTGTTGCCGATGTTACCGAAGGCGTACATCTGAGAAAGAACGGATTCAAGAAACCGGTCTTGCTTTTGGGAACGCCCTTGCCGACTCAAGTCAAGGATGTCGTCGATTTTAATCTGATGCCGACGGTCTGCACGGTTTCCCTGGCCGCGGCCCTTAATAATTACGCCCGCAAGATCGGGCGCAAGGTTGATATTCATCTCAAGATCGATACGGGCATGGGCCGTCTGGGCGTCTGGCATCGGCAGGCCCATGAATTCATGAATCAGCTCCTCAAGTATTCTTATTTGAATCTGCAGGGCCTGTTCACTCATTTCCCGATGGCCGACACCAATCCCAGGTTTACCCGGCAGCAGATCGCCATGCTCAATAGTCTCGTGGATGAGTTCGATCAGAAGGGAATCGTCATCCCCTATATTCACGCCGCCAACAGCATGGGATTGGCCCGGTATCAATCGCCTCTGTCTAATCTGGTGCGCCCGGGGCTTATGCTCTACGGGCAGTATCCGGCCCCTTCTTTGAAGAAAGAGATCCATCTTCACCCGGCCATGAGCGTTAAGGCCCGGATCATCTTTCTCAAACGCATCCCCCGCGGGCAAGGGGTCAGTTACGGACATATCTTTACGGCCCCGCGCGATATGACCGTGGCCACGCTGGAGATCGGCTACAACGACGGTTATCTGCGCTGTCTTTCGAATCGGGCCGATGTGTTGATCAAGGGGCAGCGCTGTCCGATCGTCGGGCGGGTGACGATGGACCAGATTATGGTGGATGTCTCCCGGGTGAAGGACGCCAAGATCGGGATGGAGGTTACCCTGCTTGGGCGTGACCGGAAAGAAACGATCAATGCCGATGAATTAGCCCAGATCGCCGGGACCATCAGCTACGAAATCCTCTGCAGTCTCGGTAACCGTCTGCCGCGGGTCTATCAAAATTAGCGTTTAGCGATCGACGTTTAGCGTTTGGTAAAATGTCCATGGTCCTTTCCCGAAAGGAGTTTTTCCGGTGAGAGGATCATGGTTTTTTATTTAGAATTTAAGACGGATGATGATGAAGGCGAGGGTCGTGAATAAGAAAGGCGCCAGCCAGGCCGCGAAAAGGGGCGGCATGAA
>CAZBSU010000134.1:0-5821 GCA_964494745.1 uncultured Planctomycetales bacterium
CAGCTGCAAGCCAAATTGAAGGATTTCGTGGATGTGAATAAGAAGAACAAGAAGGTGATCACGCGGATGGAATGGCTGGCGCGTGAGGTCACGGAGAAATTGGATCAGGCAGCCCTGGCCAGACTTGAGCACGGCCATGTTTACGGCGACATGAATTTCGGCAACCTGAAGTTTGACAACGATAAGGTCAGCGCGGTCTTCGATGCCGATGCGGCCCGGTTCGGATATCTGATTGAAGACATTTACGCCACGCTGGCACACACGGGACGCAAAGGCCAGCTGCATGTGATCAACCGGGATAGCCTGGAAGACCTGCGGATATATCTGATTGAATACCAGCGCCGGGCCGTCACTAAGCTCGGGCGGCATGACCTCGAGATGCTGGGCTTTGTGTATGTCGCGCGGCTGCTGCACGCCGCGGCCCTTTTCACCGGTTCGCTGGAGCGGAACACCAATCCGAAGAACACAACCAAGCTGCAGCGCCGCATTGTTGATCTTCTGACCAAGGCGGAATACGCGCGCACCCTGTTCGCTTCTCAGCGCTGGGCTGACATCATCGATGAGGTGACCGGGGCGAAGCAGGCCCGGGCCCAGAGCATTGACCGCTTTTATATGCTTCCCGCCCGTCCGGTTTCCCTGATCGACCGGCTGAAACAAAGCCTCTCAGACAAGGCTCGGATCGCTTCCCAGGCCTACGGCCGGGACGGGATATTGGATGAGACCGAGCTGATCTATGTCATGGAGAACTCGACCGTTGCCGGTGGCGGCGAGAGCGCGGTTGTCGCGGAATTGAGCCGCCTGTTGGCCAGAAATAAGGTTAAGATCCATCTGGTGTATACGCGCAACGCGCATGACAAACCGAACTCAGTCGAACAGGAACAGGAAGTCGGCAAAGGGATCGTGCATTATATCCCGGTTGATGACGCCGAGGCAGCCATCCCGGCCATCAAGCAATTGGCTGAAACGACAAAAGCCGGCCGCATGGTCGCCCCGCATCCTTGGGCCGAGATAACCTCAACGGCTCTGGACGCCGTGAAAGACACATCTCTGGAGACGGTTGTGTTCTATCAGGGCGGCGATGATTACCTGCGTTTCAAGAAGGTCCTGGATAATCCTTCCACCCGCACCGTGGCCAACCTGCGGCGCGCCGATATGACGGTTGTTGTCAGCCAGGCCGGCGAGCGGGCCATGCAGCGCATCGGCATCAAGAATATCCGCATGCTGCGGCCGCAGTACCGGACGGACATCTTTGATCTTAAGAATGACGATCCGCAGGCGGTTAAGGCCTTGAAGGAGCGTTACAACCTCGAGGGCCGTTATGTGATCCTGGCGCCGCACCGTATCCTGCGTGACAAAGGCCAGTTGGAGGCGGTCAAGGCCTTGAAGAAACTGAAGGACAGCGGGCATGATAAGGCGGCCTTGGTCATCATCGGTTCGCCGATCAAGAGTTATCTCGAAGAGGTTCAGGCCTGCGTGCGCGAGGCCGGGGTGGATGCTGACGTGCGCATCATTCCCGAGTCCGTGGATCAGGAGCAATTGTTCGACTGGTACCGGGCGTCTGATGTGGTCGTTGTCCCGAGCTACACGGACGGGATCAGCACGGTTATTATCGAGGCCGGATTAAGCGAGCGTCTGATCGTCACGTCCCAGGCCGGCGGCAACCCCGAAGGGGTTATGGACGGCAAGTCCGGATTCGTCGTTGACTTCAACCTGAGACGCACGCATGAGAACCGCGCTGAGGTGGTTGAGCAGAACGCCGCGGCCTTGGCCGAAGGCCTGGAAAAGGCGATGAAGCTTTCCGATGTAGAGCGCGCGAAAATGGAGCGTAAGGCCCGCCAGTATATGTTGAGCAACTTTAATCCGGATATCTGGATTATCCGCAATGAGCGGGCGTATCAGGACCCGAGCCAGGGAGGTTATCTGGTGAATGTTCTGGGCCTGACCGCGGCCGGCAAATCGACGGTTGCGGGCGAGATCGTTCAGCGGACCGGAGGTGTCACTCTGGATATCGGTAACCTTTACCGCACCTATGCCTGGCAGGTGCTGCAGGCGACAAAAGGACAAATTGAGACAAATGAAGCCACCCTGCTTAAGATCATGGGCGGTCTGCCTTTGGATTACAACGGTCAGAACAAGAACATTGTCATCGGCGGAAAAGAAGTCGGCGGCCTTGAGCTCAAGAAAGAGCAGAATCTTGAGCAGCAACTTGATGAACTGCGTCAGCACCGCAGCGTGCAGTTGGCCATGGACAAGGGCGTGAAATACCTGCTGATATGGCTGGTTGCCCAAGGCCCGGTCATCCTCACCAATCACGGGTTTGCCGCTTGGGCGGATCTGAATATCCTTATCGATGTTCCGCAGCCGATCCGTATCGAAAGATTCCGGAACAGGGAAAAGGACTTCGGCCGCGAGGTCAGCGAAGACGAGGCCAAGGCCCTTCTCGATCGGCGGGATCAGGGCACGCAGAAGCGCCTCGGCAAATATTCCAAACAGATCGTCAAGATCGACGGTTCCGGAACCCCGTCGTCAGCAGCGGAAGAAGTTAATGATTTGATCGAACGGTTCCTTCTGCCGGATCGGGACAGGGGTGATTTTGACGAAATGATCCATGCCAATATCGAACGCGTTATCCAAACCCGTATCGCGCGCGCCGCGGCCAAGGGCAAGACTCCCGGCACGGAGCAGCGTTTCGATCGGGCGGCGAAATGGCGCATGATGGGCCGGTTCCCGCTGGTTTTGAACTTGCAGCGCAGCCCGAGCCGAGTTAGTAACCGCTCAGAGGGCGATGTCGTGCAGGAATTTGATCCAAACGGTTATGAGTTTAAACCCAATCCCAACAGCAGCGAATACCTGTTCCATTGGACGATTGACGGCGAACCGGTGATGTTCTACGGGCAGAACAGGCCTTCGGGTCATGATCATTTCCTGATCGTGGCCAACCCGGGCGCCCGGCGGCCGCAGGTCTTCGAAGAACGGGATATTTACAAAGCGCTTATTATCCAGAACCGGCTGAGCAAGAGCCCTAGACTATTTATTGAGGGTAATTCTATGGGCGGCTTCGCGAGCGTTAATAATTTGCACATGCAGGGGATGTATTACATTTATTCGGAGATCCCGGTTGATCAGGCCCCGTTGATCCCGCTTCGGACGCATTTGGGCGTCAATGTGTTTGAAATCGATTATGCCGAATTCCCGTCGCGCGGATTGGCCTTCAAGGGCGATGATCTCGAGATGATGGCCAAGGTCGCTTTCAGCTACATCAAGATCCTTCAGGAACAGAATATCCCGCATCGTTTCGGCATCACCAAGAAAGGGATTTACGTCTTCCCGGCCAAGAAAGGCGTCAAGGATCCGTTCTTCTCCGCAGTCAAAGGCGAGCTGGCGACGTTCAGCGAAGATCATTATTCCGATTATACGGATAAAGACGCCATGAAGGCCGGCCGCAGATTATCGATCCGGGCGAAGACCTTTACGGCCCTGAAGGATAAATGGATTGCCGGGTTGGACAGCTATGCTGATTTCATTTATCGGGCCGCTGATCAGATTATGGCTAATCGTCAGCAACAAGGCGGCGGCATCCACTTCGTGCTGCTGGACGGCTCTTCCGGTGTCGGCAAATCTTACGCCAGCCAGAAGTTCCGGGAGGAACTCGCGCGGCGCGGTGTCCATTCCGAGGTTTTGGTCAGGGACTGGTTCAACAAGAGGCCGAAGGGCGAGAAAAAGGAAAGAGGCTATTATCGCAAAGATTATTTCGTCAGCACGTTGGACGCGATCAGAGAATTCTCGGCCTCCGGCGAACAGGAATTGGCGATCACGCTGGATGATATGAGCCGGATCGGGACCGCGGAATTGAATCTGAAGTCTGATTCGGTCCTGCTGGTGGACGGCGGCCGGAGCATCGAGGATGAGGTAAAGGATTTCGGGACCAAAATGTTGTTTGTTACGGTTGATCCGATGGCGGCCAAGGAACGCCGGATCCGCCAGAATCTGGAACGCAACATTATCAGCGCGGCCGGAGCGGCGAAACGCCGGGCGGAAAAACCGCGGAGCGTTTTCAAGCGGATCGAGAAATACGGCGAGGTCGATATGATTGTTTGGCTGGATGACCTGGCTCACCCGGTTGTCTCCATGCCGAAGAGTGATGATGCGGCCAACAAGCGGGCCTTCTATGAACAGATAAGACAACGTTTGGCTAATGAGGCCGGCATGGCCCGTTATCCGATGCTGCCGGGACATGTCGTTGACCCGGCCTGCCCGCTGTCCGGCTCGCGCATACCGAGCGAGGAAGAGGTCCGCAAGGATGTGGACAGAGTCGGGTGGGACAGCGAACGGGTTCAGGCCTTGCCAGAGGATGAGATAGCAATCGTCTTGGCCCAGGCGTTTGTGTCTTCGAACGGGAATGACGAGAAGGCCCAGTATCTGAAATATATTGCAACCAATGGCTTAATCCGGGCTGGGCCGTTCAAGAAATTCGCTGTTGCCGGCTACAAACCCGCGCAGGGCCAGTTTAAAGGCATTGCCTTAAACCTGGATGCCAAAGGGTATGGCCGTTTGGTCAGCCGGGCCGGGTGGCTGGTCTATGAGCTGTCGGCAATATACGGCGGCGCGCCGCAGGAAAATCAGGCCTTAAGGCAAGAATTCGAGCGCTGGCTGGAATGGCTGAAATATGGCATCCACCACAGCTTAAAGGCCTTTGAGCCGGCGGACAAGCATGTGTTCTTTGCCGATACCGATCAGGTCATTGACGCGGCCGTTGCGGAGACGGTCCGGCGCGCGGACAATATCAAGACCGGCAAGAAAGAATTAGAAGATTTGCGGGCGGTGGTCGCGAGAATCATACAATATAAGCTTGAAAAACTGGTCGCAGAGGAGCTGCAACGGGTCGATGAGCTGAAAACGGCCGCCCGCCGGCATCGCGAGAGTTATCGGGAGGACCCCTCCAAAGAGAATTACCGTTCCACCTGCAAGACTTATGAACAGGCCGTCAATATTGTGTCGCGCGTCATGGTCTTCAAGAATTATTCTGCCGACCTAAGAAAACAATTCCAGGAATTGAGCAAGGAGTATCATGATTTCATCGCAGGTTCCATGCATAATGATCTGCCTGATTATTTCATCGCGATATCGACACACGACCGTCCCAACACATTAGAACGCCTCCTGAAGAGTATTGTGGATTACCTGGAGAAGATCGGCTACAGCGGCAAGCGCCGTCACCCGCCGGTCCGGGAGGGTGAAGCGGCTGTGGAGGTTTATGACAAACTGCATCTGGTGGTGGTGGATGACAGCAGCAAGCCGCATTCCCAGCTCGCGAATGAAAAGATTATTAAAAAGTTTGCCGGGCAATTGGATGTCCGGTATTTTGGACCAAATTCCATCCGCAAGTTTGCCAAGGCCATGTTCGGGGCCATGGAAGATCAGCAGCTGAAGACCGACCTGGAATATTTCCTGAATAAGAAAGAAGCCCAGGTGCATAATCCCAATAGTCAATTGGGCGAAAAGAAGTTCTTCGCGAATATGAATGTCGCCCGCCTGGTTATCCTGAGGATGATCGCCGAGCATTCCAATCCGCCTAACAAGGTGATCCGGTTTTTTGACGACGATATTATGATGGGCACGCAGGTGCTCGATGAAAACAACAATATCATTCAGGACTTCGTGATCGATGATTTTCTGGAATGGGGCAAGGTTAAAAAACGTCGTCCCGAAGTCGAGATCGTGGGCGGCGGTGTCACCGGCGAGGCGGTCATCGTGCCGATGTTCACGTTCCGGGGCGTCATGCACGACCTTGAGGCCATGTTCGAGCATTTGAAAGCGAAGA
>CAZBSU010000135.1:0-5818 GCA_964494745.1 uncultured Planctomycetales bacterium
GCGCAAGTCGAGGGCAACATTTATTTCCCGATCAGGATACGCAGGGCCTTGTAGAGTTGCTTTTGCGGATGAATCCGGCGGCAGAATGAAGGTCTGATGCAGGCGAAGGTCCGGTGTGTCCGGTCCCGGGGCACGGAGAAAAGGTTTTTTGATAACCGGATTTAAATTTTAAGTATTATAATACACCCCGAGCGGATTCGCCCGGGGTGTTGTTTGTTTTGCGTGAATCCTTGAGATGTCTTATATCTGTTGTAAAATAAAAATCTGAACACGAAAGAGAGGACTGGATGAGGCTGGGATGGGTCAGGGCCATAGACCGTTATGTAGGGCCGTCCGTGTGCCTGGCGCTTACCGGATGGGACAGGTTGGCGCGGTTGGTGAGACCCGCGGTCAAGGCCGACCATGATGCCGTTTATCGTATTCTTTTCGTTAAATTGTCCGAGATCGGAGCGGTCTTGTGCGCCCGGCCGTTGTTCCGCAAGATCAAAGACGATTATCCCCAGGCCGAAAAGGTCTTTGTGACCTTCGCGAAAAGCAAGGCGGTCTTTGACCTGCTGGCCGCGGATATCGGGGCGGATCGTGTCCTCGTGATCCGGCTGGATACCCCATGGCATTTCATCGTTGATACCGGTAAGGTTTTGGGCTTCCTGATCCCGCATCATTTTGATATCGCTTTTGATCTAGAGCTGTTCGCCCGGTTCTCGGTTATCCTGACCTACCTCAGCGGCGCGGCCCGTCGGGTCGGGTTTTACCGGTATACGGTGGAAGGGGTTTACCGCGGCGACCTGCTGACCCACCGGGTTGCCTATAATCCTCTGACGCATATCAGCCGGTCGTTTTATTCTCTTTATCTCGCCCTGAACAAAACGGAGCGGGGCCCTCAGTTGGACGACAACATTCCTGAGGAAGAAATGGTGTTGCCGCACTATACTCCGCCCGACAAGGACTTGCGGCAGCTGAGAGAGCTCTTGCAGCAGGCGGGGGTCCAACCGGGCCATAAAGTCCTTTTGCTTCATATCGGGGACGGGTTGCTGCCGTTAAGAGAGTGGCCGTTTGAATATCACCGCCAACTGGCGCAAAGGCTTTTGACCCGGTCGGATATGTTTCTGGTTTACGTCGGTACGCATTCCGATGACGCGGCGATCGAACGGCTCATGTCCCTGGCCCCGGGGCGCTGCCTTAATCTTAACCGGCGTACCAGCCTGCCGGAGTTGATGGCCCTGTTTCAGCTGGGGAGCCTGGTCTTTTCGACCGATTGCGGTTTGCTGCATCTGGCCGCTTTGTCCGGGATCAATAAGGTGGTCCTTTTCGGGCCCGAAAGCCCCGCGGTTTTTGCGCCGATGGGAGACAGGGTTCGGGTGGTTTACAAGGACCTGCCGTGTTCTCCGTGCTTCTCGGCTTTCAATCACAGGGCTTCGGCCTGCCGGAACAATCTGTGCCTGAAAAAGATCAGTCCGGATGACGTTTTTCAGATTATCAGCCAGACCCTTTGATGATGTCAGACCGATCCCGTTTATTATCTCAATTTGTCAAGCCGCATCCGCAGACAAGGCAGGCCCTCATCCTGCTGGCCCTGTTGACCGCGACGCTTTATCTGCCGTCGCTGTTCAACGGATTCGTCTGGGATGACCATTTTGTCGTCCTGACCAATGATTTCGTTCATTCCTGGAAAAATATCCCCTTGGTCTTCAGCCGGCAATATCTGACGCGCGCCAGCGACATGAGCCTGTCCGGGGTGAAGACGATCGGTTCCGGGGAATTGAGCTATCGCCCGGTTGTCACGTTGTCTTATTTCCTGGACTGGTCGATCTGGCAGGACAATCCTTTCGGTTACCATCTGCATAATCTTGTTTATCACGTCTTCAATACCTTGCTGGTTTTTGTCCTGGTGTTTATTTTGATCCGCCGTCGCTGGGTAGCGTTCGGAAGCGCCTTGTTTTTCGCCTGGCATCCGATTCATGTTGAGGCGGTGAACGCGATCGGGAACCGTGAAGACCTGCAGTTTTTCTTTTTTTATATGGCGGCCTTGCTTTGTCATATTCAAGGCCATGCGCGGGCGAACGGACAAAGGCGGGCCTGGGTGCTTGGGTCGGTTTGTCTTTTTTTTCTGGCCTTATTTGCCAAAGAGATGGCCGTAACCCTGCCGGTCGTGTTTTTGTTGTATGATTCTCTTTATCGCCGCGGTGGCAGGCCGTCGGGGCGCGGATTTCGGCCGGGCCGGCGTTACGCGGCCTATCTGTTGGTCCTGGGTTTTTATATTTATATCCGTTTTTTTGTGATCTTTATGCCGTGCGACCCGCGCGATTTATGGCTCGGGAACAATTTTTACACGCATCTGATCATTATCTTCAAGATCATCGGCGTTTATCTGTTTTGGCTGGCGGTCCCGGCCGGATGGCATCATATTCTTCCCGAAGATACGTCATTTGCCGCGTATTCTTTTTGGGAGATGCCGGTCGTGCTGGCGTTCCTGGCGGTCGCCGGGCTGCTGGTGGCGGCCGTGCGCCTCCGGCACCGTATGCCGGCGTTGACTTTTGGGGTAGCCTGGTTTTTTATCACGATCGGTCCGGTCCTGAATTTTTATCCCCAGCAGAATTTCGCCGCTTTGAGGTATCTGTATTTGCCGTCGGTCGGATTTTCTCTGGCCTTAGGCGCGGGGCTTCAGGGGGTGATCCGATCGCGCTGGTTGGCTTCGTCCGGGACGGGACGGGGGATCGCGGCCGCGGCCGGCATCTTGGTTTTGTCTGGATTTGCCATGGGGACGCTCAGAGGTATCGCGATCTGGAAAGATGATATGACCTTCGGTCGGCATCTGGCCGCGCATTATCCCGACATTGCCCGTATCCGCTGTGTCCTTGGCACGTATTACTGGGACCGCGGCCAGGAGTCCAAGGCATTAGAGGAGATCGAAGCCACCCTGGCCTTGGATCCGCGTTACGGCAAGGCTTATTTATGCCGGGGGATCATCTCTTTTAAAAAAGGCGATCTGGATAAGGCCCAAATCGATCTGGAACGGGCGCTCGCCTATGACCAGGATTTGTGGCAGGGGTATTTTTATCTGGGGCGGGTGTATGCCGAGCAGGGGTTTTATGAACGGGGGATAGAGCAATTTCAGCAATTATTACAAATTGTTCCCCGAGAGACCGCTGTGTATGTTAATCTAGGTGTGATATACTTGAGAATGGGGGAAATCCAGAAGGCACGGCAGGTATGGGAGAAGGCCCTGGAAATCGATCCGGATAATCCGTTGGCCGAACGTTGGCTGCGGCGCTTATCCGCACAAGAGAGGGGAAATCCATGAGACCTAAATTGTTTCGAAGAGATTGTTCTGCCGGATTCACCTTGACCGAGATCATCATCGTCGTGGTGATCCTGGGCGTGCTCGCCAGCCTGGCGCTGGTCCGCTATACGGACATGATCAAAAAGGGCCGGGAGCAGGATGCGGTCAATCAGCTTAAGGCCATCCATGCCGCCAATCATATTTTTTTTGAGCGGAATAATCCTCCCGGATTCCTTTCGGGCGCTAATCTGGATCTGGATGCCATTAATACGAATTTGGGGCTGAGCATCTTTTCCAACGGCATAACCTATCAGTATACCGGGAACGCCAATTCTTTTACGGCCACGGCCACGATCCCCGGCACCGGTGGTTTTACGGTCTCGATAGACGATAATGATGTGAGCGCGACCAACCCTTGGTGCAGCGCCGGCTCTTGCCCGACCTTGTGATTTGTTTGAAAGGATGAGGGGGGATGTGTTAGAGATGGCTGCGCCGGGAGAATAGTTTGCAGGCAATCAGGATTTTGGTGAAGGTCCTCACATAAGCCCGCCGGGAAAAGACATCGTAACGGTTTTTCTCGATCGCCCCCAGGATCCCCGAGTAAATATCCCGCATCATGCAGACCACCAGCCGGGACTCCATGTTCCCGATCATCTTGATGCCCCTGGTGGAATTGTGATAATACTCTTTGGCCCGGCGGATCTGGAATTTGAGGAAGTGCCGGAAACGTTTGCTGATCCGGCCCTGCTTGATCATCTGCTCGGTAATGCCGAAACGTTCCATCTCGTCTTTCGGCAGGTAAATCCGGCCCATCTGGAAGTCCTCCTTGATGTCGCGCAGGATATTGGTCAACTGCATCGCAATCCCTAATCGAATGGCATAAATTTTTGTCTTCGGGTGCTCGTGCCCGAAAATCGTCAGCATGATCAATCCCACCACGCCCGCCACCTTGTAACAATACTGGTAAAGCTCCTTAAAATTGTCGTAGCGGCTTTTGTCCAGGTCCATATACATGCCTTCGATCAGCTCGTCGAAATACTGGCGCGGGATCTTGTATTTTTTCACTGTTTGGCGAAAAGCCAGAAGGACTTTGTCGTCTAATGGGTCTTCCCCGTAGGCGGCGATGATCTTGTTCTGGATCTCTTCCAGGTCCAGGGGGCTGGAGGAAAGAGACGGATTATCGACCGAATGGTCGCTGATGCGGCAGATGGCATAAACGGCATAGGCCGCGTAGCGTTTTTCTTTGGGCAGAAACTGGGAGGCGAAATAAAAAGATTTGGCGTGTTTCTTGGTGATGGCCCGGGATTCGGCAAACCCCCGCGAGATGTCGATTTCTGTAACCTTATTCACAATAAGCAATTTTACTCTTGCTGGAAACAAAATGCAACTGGTTTTCCGAGCGTCGTGTTGAAGCCGCAAGGGCCCTTTGACCTCCCGGGACCGTCAGAGGGCCGGGTGATTGGACTTAATAATCCTCTATTTTCTTTGGTATATTTATCTTTTTTTGTTATCATAATAACCAAGATTATTATTGAACTCGGCAGACAGGGAGGGCTCATGATGCGGAAGACCATAGGGATGATATGTGCCGTTTTGATGCTGGGCGGTTTGGCCCGTGCCCAGCAGGAGCCCCCGATCATTCCGGACGGGATCGGGGACGGGGTTCATCAAGAACACTATCCTTCCGGGGAGTTGCGCTCCGAGATCAATTATGAAGACGGTGTGCCCAGCGGTGAATTCAAACATTATTACCGGAACGGGAGTTTGAAATCGGAAGGTGTTTTTGCCAACGGCAGCCTGAACGGACCGTTGAAGATGTATTACGAGTCCGGCCAATTGGCCAAGATCGAACCTTATGAGAATGACGTGGTCAACGGCATCGTTAAGACGTATTTTCGCAACGGCAATCTCAAAGATGAAGGGACCTACAAAGACGGCGTCCTGGACGGGATCGGCCGGGATTATTATGTGGACGGGACCCTTCACCGCGAATGGAATTATGAAGACGGCCGGCGCGAAGGCACCTTCAAGGTCTATTATGAGTCGGGCGAGATCCAGAAGATCATGAATTACACCGATGACGTCGAGGACGGGCCGTTTACGACCTACCATAAAAATGGAAATATCGCCAGCGAAGGCCGGCTCAAAGACGGCCAGCGTGAAGGTTCTTTGAAGGTCTATGATGAGCAGGGCAATCTGGCGGCCGAGATGAATTTTAAGGATAACCAGCGTCACGGCACGTTTAAATATTATGCCGACAACCAATTGGTGCGGCAGATTACGTATCGAAACGGCAAAGAGGTATCCCGAAAAGAGTTCCCGGACGCGGTTAACCTGCCCTGAGATGCCGCTGATCCGGATCAGGCCGATTTTTTGGGGCGCTTCCTTTTTTTTTCAAATAACGGGAGGTTATTTATGTCATCCGATCATTGTCGTGTTGCGGTCGTTGGGGCCGGGGTGGGCGGTCTCGCCACGGCCGCGCGATTGGCCTATCGCGGGGTTGAGGTGGATGTCTATGAAAAGCTGCCCGAATGCGGC
>CAZBSU010000136.1:0-5701 GCA_964494745.1 uncultured Planctomycetales bacterium
AAATCTTATGCCGAGTATGTTGTCGGGCGGCATGAAAAAACGGGTCGGCCTGGCGCGGGCCATTGCCATGGATCCGGAAGTGGTTTTTTATGACGAGCCGTCCGCGGGACTGGATCCGGTCGTGGCTGCCGTGGTGGACCGGCTGATCATGGATTTGAGCAAGAAGCTTCTGCTGACGTCTGTGGTTGTCACTCATGATATGGGCAGTGTTTTCAGGATCGCGGACCGGATTGCGATGCTGCATGAAGGGCGCATCCTTCAGATCGGAAGTCCTCAGGAAATCCGCGAAAGCGACAACGCGATCGTGCAGCAGTTTATTAACGGTCAGATTGAAGGGCCGATTAATTATTTGAAACGCGGGCCAAGTCAGATGGCCAGCCTGGCTTAAGGAGGGTTTTTGCTATGAAAATCAACAATGAGACTAAGATCGGAATTTTCGTCGTGCTGGTCCTAGGCGGCCTGGCGTTAATCACCTGGAAAACCGCTGGTTATGAATTTATACCCGAAGGCTACACCATCGAGGTGCTTTTTAAGGATATTGACGGCGTGGAACTGAACGCCCCGGTTACCCTCAACGGCCTCGAAGTCGGGCGGGTTGAGGATATTTCTATCCTATACGATAAAGCGACCCGAGTCCGTTTAACATTATGGATTGACACAAAGGCCAGGTTGCACGAAGGTGCCCGGGCCTTTGTGAAAAATATGGGCTTTTTAGGGGAAAAATATGTGGCCCTGACCAGCGGGGAGGACGGGACGCCTTTTTTGAAGGACGGAGCCGTGATTGACGGCGACCAGCCGGTCGATTTCCAGTCCGTTTTGGTCAAAGGTGAATTGATTGCCTGTCATATGGAGAAGATCACCCGTAATCTGGAGGAACGGTTGCGGGTCAACAGTGAGGCCATTGACCAGATCGTCGTGAATCTGAATACGGCCATTGATAATATGGCTGCGGTTTCGGGACAGGTCAAGAATACCTTGGCGTCAAATGAGAAGGGGATTGACCGGATGATCAAGAATCTGAGCCTTACCAGCCAAAATCTTGAGGAAATGAGTCTTGATTTAAAGGAGAATCCCTGGAAGTTGCTCTATAAACCCCGGAAAAAAGATAGATAAGCGGATTTATTTCAAGATGAGCCATGGTTTATCAATGCCCGATCTGTCACAAAAAGATCGAGAACGATATTAAAGTCTACATCTTTTAATTTTTACCTTAATCTCAACCTTTATCTCTACCTTTTTTATGTTATCCGGCAATATCTGGGACTTTTTCGTTGTTTTTTGGAGCGGCGTGGTGGTTTCTTTCACGCCCTGTATTTATCCGGTCCTGCCGTTGACCGCGAGTTATATCGCCGGGGCCAACACCCGCGGCACGCCGTTGATGGGCTTTGTGCTTTCCCTCATCTATGTCCTGGGATTGGCCATCACGTATTCGATTTTGGCTGTTGTCGCCGCCTTGACCGGTGTCTTTTTCGGATATGTTCAGAGTCATCCCGTGACGTATGTGGTCATCGCCAACCTGTTGGTCCTGTTCGCGCTGATCATGCTGGATAAGGTTCATCTCCCGCAGGGCGCTGCTGATGTCCAGCGCCGCATCCATCCCCACAATCCCTGGACGGTTTTATTGTTCGGCATGACGACCGGGCTGGTCGTGAGCCCGTGCGTGGCCCCGGTCTTGGGCATGCTGCTGCTGTATACGGCTTCCAAGCAAAATGTGTTCCACGCCGTCGGACTCATGTTCTGTTTTTCTTACGGTGTCGGGGCCTCGTTGATCTTGGTAGGGACCTTCAGCGGTCTGTTGAGCCGTTTGCCGAAATCCGGTCCCTGGTTATTGAGGGTTAAACAGGCCTGCGCCGTTATTTTGATCTTGGGGGCCGAATACTTCCTGATCAAGGCCGGACTGAATTTGCAATAAGATATCCGTTTATCCTTATATTAACAATATTTTTATTGGAAAATCCTGTCCCTGCTGCGCATGCGGGACGGGACATTGATTTTTGGGGAGGGATGATGTCCAAGCATAAAGAATCCACGGCCAAAATCAGCCGGGATGTTTTTTTTACCCTGGTTCTTTTTTTCGCCGGCTGGTATCTGGCGCTTTGTTTGACACATTTTTTTTCCCCGCGGCCGTTATGGAATGATGAATTATGCGTTTTTGATAGCATCAAGACCTTCTCGGCCTCGGAGATGTTCTCCAGAAAACTTTTAAGCCTGCAGGTTTTCCCGCGTCTGTATCTTTTTTTGATCCAGCGATTTTCCGCCCTTTTCGATCACAGTCTGCAGAGCCTCCGGTTTTTTCCGTTCGTGAGCATGCTGGCCGCCTTTCTGATCTGGCTGCGCTTGGCCCGGATCGAGTTGAAAAGCCGTCTGGAATATTTGACATTTGTCTTATCCTGGCCGGCCTCGGCGCTTTTGATTTATTATGCCGCCGAGCTCAAGCCGTATTCCCTGGATGTCCTGGGCGGGGCGGTATTCCTGTTTTTTATTTATCGGCAGAAAGGCCTAGCGAAACAATGGCCGCGGTCAAAATATATGGCCTGCCTGTGTCTTTTGCCGGCCTGGGGTCTTTTTTCTTATCCGGCTTTCTTGTTCGCCTTGCTGCTCTGGCACAATATTCTGCTGGATTTCCGCCGGGACGGCCGCCGGCAGGAGTTTATCGGATACAGTCTGGCGCTTCTTTTTTTTCTCACGGTATCGTATTTTTTTGACATGCGTTTTCGGCATGTCATGGAGGTCAGCGCGGGCTTTCAGGATTATTTTATCTCCTTCGCCTCGGTGGAAGACTTTTTTAAGACCTGGCAGGAAGGCACGTTAAGCCTTTTTGTCAAATGGCTCGTGGTCCGGCCGCGGATCTTCAAGTACATCGGGACGTTTTTTATGGCCTTTGGACTGATCGCGATGTTCGGCGGGTTTTTCAGCCAGATCCGCAGGGAAAGATATTATTTCCAGAGCCTGCGCACGATCCCGTTTGTTTTGTACCTGATGCTCTTCATTCTAGGCGCGCTGCATCTTTATCCTTTCACGGTTCCGCGATTATCTTTGTTTTTTTGCCCGATGGTGTTGCTGCTGACGGCCCGCGGGATCGGGGATGTCAAACGCCTGAACCGGCCGTTAGGCTTGGGTCTGCAGGCGGCATATATCCTGTTTTTGCTGATCCTGATCGTTGGCCTCACGCAATTTATTTTTCAGCGGGATTTTTGTTTCGAACCGGTACTGTTCCAGAATTTTTTCACGGTATCTGCCTAGAATGAAATATTACGCCGACTTCCATATCCATTCGCGTTTCTCCCGGGCGACCAGCCGCGATCTCAATCTCGAGCAGCTTTCCTTATGGGCCCGCTTGAAAGGTCTCGACGTCATCAGCACCGGAGACTGCATTCATCCGCAATGGCTGAAAGAACTGAAGCAAAAATTGGAGCCCGCCGAACCGGGATTTTTTCGTCTTAAGAAAGAATATGATACCCTCGCGGCCCGGCAGCTGCCCAAGGCCTGTCAGAAAGAGATGCGTTTTCTTTTGACCGGGGAGATCTCCAATATTTACAAAAAAGACGATAAGGTGCGGAAGGTCCATAATGTCATCTTCCTGCCCGGTTTTGACGTGGCGGATATCGTCCAGAAAAAGCTCGACGCGATCGGCAATATCCGCTCCGACGGCCGACCGATCTTGGGGCTGGACTCGCGCGATTTGCTGGAGATCGTTCTGGAGTCGAACCCGTTGAGTTATCTCGTGCCGGCCCATATATGGACGCCCTGGTTTTCGGCCTTGGGTTCCAGGGGCGGGTTTGATTCCGTCGCGCATTGCTTCGGGGACCTGACCGAACATATCTTCGCGGTTGAAACGGGCCTGTCATCGGACCCGCCCATGAATTGGCGTTTAAGCCAGCTCGACCCGTATGTCATGATCTCTTGTTCCGACGCCCATTCCGCCCCGAAGCTCGGTCGTGAAGCGACGATCTTCGACGGGGATTACAGTTATCCTGGGATCCTGGAGTCTCTGCGGGCCGCAGGCAATCCCGGGCTGGTGGGCACGGTGGAGTTTTTTCCCCAGGAAGGCAAGTACCACTTTGACGGCCACCGCAACTGCCAGACGCGCCTGCATCCGGCGGAGACCGCCAAGCATAAAGGCCTTTGTCCGGTATGCGGCAAGCCCGTTACGGTAGGGGTCATGGCCCGGGTCGAGGAACTGGCCGACCATCCCGAAGGCCGGCGTTCGCCCAAGGCCCGGCCCTTTTTCAGCCTGATCCCGCTGCCGGAGATCATCGCTGCGGCCAGGGAGACCGGATCCAACACCCGCGGGGTTCAGCAGCTTTATTTTAAAATGCTGGGCAACCTGGGCAATGAAATGGCCATCCTTAACGATTTGCCTTTGGATATTATTGAAAAAACCGCGGGGTCCCTGATCACCGAAGGGATCCGGCGCGTCCGCAGCGGTGATGTCCGGATCGCCGCAGGATATGACGGGGAATACGGACAGATCGATATCTTTTCTGAATCCGAACGCCAGACCGCGAAGGAACAGATGACCTTGTTTTGAAAGCGGTCTAAGGTGCAGGGGAAGGTGAATGAGTAACACTTTCAATCTTAATGCTGCCCAAAAAGAGGCCGTGGATTCGGCGGCCAAACATCTTCTCATTGTCGCCGGGCCGGGCACGGGCAAGACTCATACCCTGACCGGACGGATCGTCCGGCGGGCGGCCGCACTACCTGAAGGTCAAAAGATCTTGGCGATTACCTTCACCAATAAGGCTGCCGATGAGATGCGTCGCCGTTTGGATCGGCTGGCCCCGGATACCGCTTTGCGGGTTACGGCCGGGACCTTTCATCAATTTTGTTTGTCGGTCCTGCGTGCGGATTACGCAAAATGCCGGCCCGGGCATGAGCTAAAGGTGATCACTCCCGAAGAGGCCGAGTCTCTGGGCAGATCCCTGTGGCCGGAAAAAAAGAAAAAAGAAATTAGGAATGTCCTTCAGGACGTTTCCCGTCTCAAAACGATTGATATCGATGTGCCTTATCAGGATTGGCCCAAAGAGGTTCGGCAGTATCATGATCTGCTAAACGATAACGGATGGATGGGATTCGATGATCTGTTGCGGGAGACATTGTCTTTGTTTCAACAGAAGCCTGCCCTGTGCGACGAATGGCGGTCCGTTTATCAGGATATCTTTATCGATGAGTATCAGGACATCAATCCTGCCCAACACGAGCTGATCCGTATCCTGGCCGGAGAAACCGGCCGGGTGACCGCGATCGGCGACCCCTGCCAGGCCATCTATGGCTTTCGCGGTTCGGATGTGGGATATTTCGCCAGCTTTGAAAAGGATTTCCCCGGGGCCACCATCCTGACCCTGTCCGAGAATTACCGCTCGTCACCCAATCTTTTGAGCGCCTGCGGTCAGGTCATGACAGACGCCGGCCGCCTGCCGGTCCCGCCTTTAACCGCGACGATTTATCAACAGGGCCGCCTTATCGCGCATGAATCCCCGACGGATAAGGCCGAGGCCGAATTCGTCGTGCATCAGATCGAAAAATTGGTCGGCGGCGTGGGGATGTTTTCTCGGGATTCGGGCCGGGTGGATACGGAAGATGTAGGGCAGTACAGTTTTGGGGATGTGGCCTCATGCATCTTTTTCCAGAGTTTTATGTTGTACCTGCTCTATTTTTATACGGATGTATTTGGCATCACTGCCGCGACAGCCGGTACCAT
>CAZBSU010000137.1:0-5642 GCA_964494745.1 uncultured Planctomycetales bacterium
TGGATAGCCCCGGACGGGATTGTCTTATTCCGGTGGTGCCCAGGTTGCGGAACGGCCGTTTGGACAGGTTCATTTACTCAGCCAGGCCTTGCATTTTCGTTTATTGGGTATATAATACTTTCAAATTTTTCCTGATTTTTGTAAACAGTCTTCCAATAGAAAGGATAGTTTTCATGAAAAACAAACAGGTCACGATTGACGGCAATGAAGCCACGGCATCCGTTGCGCATAAGCTGAGTGATGTTATTGCGATTTATCCCATTACGCCATCCTCCCCCATGGGAGAATGGGCTGACTTTTGGTCTGCGGCCGGGCAGAAGAATATATGGGGCACAACCCCGCTTGTCCAGGAGATGCAGAGCGAAGGCGGGGCGTCGGGCGCGGTTCACGGCGCGGCCCAGACCGGGGCCTTGACAACGACGTTTACGGCTTCCCAGGGTTTGCTTTTGATGCTCCCTAACATGTTTAAGATCGCCGGCGAATTGACCCCGGCGGTTTTCCATGTCAGCGCCCGGTCGGTCGCTTGCCAGGCCCTGTCGATCTTCGGCGATCATTCCGATGTCATGGCCGTCCGTTCGACCGGATTTGCCCTGCTGGCATCCGCGTCGATCCAGGAGGCCCAGGATCAGGCGTGCATCGCGCATGCCGCGACTCTGGAATCGCGGATCCCGTTTCTTCATTTCTTTGACGGATTCCGGACCTCGCATGAGGTTTCCAAGATCACGGCTTTGGATGAGGAACAGATCCAAAAGATGATCGATGATAAATTCGTGACGGCCCAGCGCCAGAGGGGTTTATCTCCGGACCGACCGGTCATTCGCGGGACGGCCCAAAATCCGGATGTGTTTTTCCAGGCGCGGGAAACGGTGAATCCTTTTTATGACGCCTGTCCCGAGATCGTGCAGAAAGTCATGGACCGGTTTGCCGAGATAACCGGCCGGGCCTATCATCTTTTTGATTATTATGGTTCCGAAGACGCCGAGCGCATCATTGTGTTGATGACCTCGGGAGCCGAAACCGGCAAAGAGACGGTCAGCCATCTGATGAACAAAGGCGAGAAAGTCGGTATGATCACGGTCCGGCTTTACCGGCCGTTCTCGGTCAAGCATTTTGTCGGCGCCCTGCCGAAGACCACCCGTAAGATCGCGGTCCTGGACCGGACCAAGGAGCCCGGCTGCGCGGGTGAGCCTTTGTATCAGGATGTGCTGAATGCCCTTTATGAGACCCAGGATGACAAGAAATTCGACACCGAGCCGGTCGTTGTCGGCGGACGTTACGGCCTGTCATCCAAGGAATTCACCCCGGCCATGATCAAGGGTGTTTTTGACGAATTGAGCAAGGATAAACCCAAGAACCATTTTACCGTCGGCATCAAAGACGACGTCACGCATACCAGCCTGCCGTTTGACCCGGCGTTCATCACCGAGGATGAGCAGGGCGTGCAGGCCATCTTTTACGGCCTGGGGTCGGACGGGACCGTTGGTGCCAATAAAAATTCGATCAAGATTATCGGTGAAGAAACCCCGAATTACGCCCAGGGCTATTTTGTTTATGATTCCAAGAAGGCCGGTTCGGTCACGGTCTCGCATCTGCGTTTTGGCCCCAATCCGATCCATTCGACCTATCTGGTCAGCCAGGCCAATTTCGTGGCCTGCCATCAGTTTGTTTTTTTGGAGAAATATGATGTTTTGGCCCAGGCCAAACCGGGCGCGACATTTTTGCTGAACAGTCCCTACAGCGCGGATGAGGTCTGGGATCACATCCCCAAGGAGGTTCAGCAACAGATTATTGAGAAGAAGCTTAAGTTTTTCGTGATCGACGCTTATGCCGTGGCCAAAGAGACCGGCATGGGCGTGCGGATCAACACGATCATGCAGACCTGTTTCTTTGCGATCTCAGGCGTCCTGCCGAAAGAGCAGGCCATTGAGCAGATCAAGAAATCCATTCAAAAGACCTACGGCCGCAAGGGAGAAGAGATCGTTAAGAAAAATTTTAACGCCGTGGACCAGGCCCAGGCGCATCTGTTCGAGGTCAAAGTGCCTGATCAGGCCACAAGCCAGGTTACCCGTCCGCCGGTCGTGTCTCCCAAAGCCCCGGAATTCGTTCAAAAGGTCACGGCCGAAATCATTGCCAAGCGCGGGGATGATCTGCCGGTCAGCGTTTTCCCCTGCGACGGATCCTATCCGCTCGGGACGACCCAGTGGGAAAAGCGTAATGTGGCCCTGCAGATCCCGGTCTGGGATCCTAACGTGTGCATCCAATGCGGAAAATGTTCGGTCGTCTGTCCTCATGCCACGATCCGGCAAAAGGTTTATGACCCCCAGCATTTGGAGGGCGCACCGGAAACGTTTAAATCCACAGATGCCAAGAATAAGGATTGGCAGGGGAAGAAATTCACTTTGCAGATTGCTCCTGAAGACTGTACCGGTTGCGGGGTCTGCGTCAATGTCTGCCCGGCCAAGAACAGGCAGGATCTGGGGAAGAAGGCCATCAATATGGAGCCGCAGATGCCGTTACGCGAATCCGAGGCCAAGAACTGGGACTTTTTTTTGAAGCTCCCGGAGATGGACCGCAATCAGGTCAAGAAGACGATCGTCCGGACATCCCAGGTCCTGCAGCCGTTATTCGAGTTTTCGGGCTGCTGCGCGGGCTGCGGGGAGACGCCGTATGTCAAACTGGCGACGCAGTTGTTCGGGGCCCGGATGGTGATCGCCAATGCGACGGGATGTTCCTCGATTTACGGCGGGAATCTGCCGACCACGCCTTACACGGTCAATAGCGAAGGCCGCGGGCCGGCCTGGTCCAATTCTCTGTTTGAGGACAATGCCGAATTCGCGATGGGCTTTCGTCTGGCCATCGATAAACAGAAACAGTTTGCCGAAGAACTGGTCAAAAAGCTATCCTCGACCATCGGCGACGAGCTGGCCCGGGGGATCCTGGAGGCGGATCAGACCGAAGAACCCGAAATTTTCGAGCAGCGCAAGCGGGTGGACGCGGTGAAAGCCAAAATCAAGGACATGAAAACCCCCGAGGCCCAACAATTGATGAGCATCGCCGATATGCTGGTCAAAAAAAGCGTGTGGGGATTCGGCGGCGACGGGTGGGCCTATGATATCGGTTACGGCGGCCTGGATCATGTGCTTGCCTCGGGGAAGAACGTCAACTTTTTGGTTATGGATACCGAGGTGTATTCCAATACCGGCGGCCAGTCGTCCAAGGCCACGCCGCGCGGGGCCGTGGCCAAGTTCGCGGCCGACGGCAAATCGGTCGCGAAGAAAGACCTAGCCCGTATGGCCATTGCTTACGGCACGGTCTACGTGGCCAATGTCGCGATCGGGGCCCGGGATGATCAGACCCTGAAGGCCTTTATGGAGGCCGAGGCCTATAACGGCCCGTCGTTGATCGTGGCCTACGCGCATTGTATCGCCCACGGGATCAACATGACCACGGCCTTTACGGCCCAAAAAGCGGCGGTCGATTCGGGCTACTGGCCGTTGTTCCGTTTCAACCCGGCCCTGATCGCCAAGGGCGAGAATCCTTTTTCCCTGGATTCGGCCGCGCCCAAGATCTCTTTCGAAGAATATGCCTATCAGCAGACGAGGTTTAAGATGCTGACCAAGACCCATCCTGAACGGGCCAAACAGCTGCTTAAAGAGGCCCAGCAGGATGTGGACGATAAATGGCGGATGTATGAGGCGATGAAAACCCTCTACGCCCCAAAAAAAGAAACCGTTAACGCTGCCTAAACCAAAGGAAGGGAAATAATGGATCTATCCACACAATACATGGGACTGAACCTGAAGAATCCGTTGGTCTTATCGGCATCACCGCTGACCGGCGATATCAACCAATTCAAACAGCTCGAAGAGGCGGGGATCGCGGCCATCGTCATGCACTCCCTGTTCGAGGAGCAGATCCGGATCGAGGCCAATGAACTGGAGTATCACACGTCCCAGGGCACCGAGAGTTTTGCCGAGTCCCTGAATTTTTTCCCGGAACCCGGAGAATATATCCTTGGTCCTCAACAATATCTGGAGCAGATCAAACAGGCCAAACAGGCGGTCCAGATACCGGTTATCGCCAGTTTGAACGGGTTTACCCCCGGCGGGTGGACCGAATACGCCCAGCGCATGCAGGATGCCGGGGCCGATGCCTTGGAATTGAATATTTATTTCCTGCCGACATCCGCGGCGATCACCGGAGCCGAGATCGAGAAGTCCTATGTCGAGACCCTGAAGATGGTCAAGAAACATGTCACCATCCCGGTCGCGGTCAAATTGAATCCTTTTTTCAGTTCGATCGCCGGCATGTGCCGGCAATTGACCGAGGCCGGCGCGGACGGCCTAGTCCTGTTCAACCGCTTTTATCAGCCGGATATAGATGTGGACCGGCTGGAGGTCTTGCCGAATCTGCAAACCAGTTCTTCCGAGATGACCCGCCTGCCGCTCAGGTGGATCGCCATCTTGCACGGTCAGGTCAAGACCAGTCTCGCCGCCACCAGCGGTATTCTCGAAGCCCGTGACGTCGTCAAATTGTTGATGGCCGGGGCTGACGTGACCATGGTCTGTTCGGCCCTTTTGACCAAAGGCATTCCTTATGCCGCTGAAATCCTCAAGGACTTGGAGCAATGGGTGCAGGCGCATGATTATGATTCCGTCGCCAAAATCAAGGGGATCATGAGCCAGAAATCCTGCCCCAACCCGGATGCGTTTGAACGGGCGAATTACATGAAGGTCCTTCAGGATTATAAGGGTGAGGTTACGGTCTGAGCGCCGACACTCGTTGCATTTCCTAGGCACCTGTTCTCGTTACACGAGACACGTTCCGTGTGTCGTGTGACCTTTTATTCATAAATGTCCTCCCGAACAAAGAAAAAAGTCTCGCCGTTTAAATACATATTTGGTCCTGTTTATTCCTGGCGGCTAGGTCAGTCGTTGGGCATTGATCCGCTTTCCCATTCGCATAAGACTTGCAGTTATGATTGCGCTTATTGTCAATTGGGCCCGACGCGGTGTCCGTCGTGCCGGCGGCAGGTCTTTGTCCCGGTCCGGGAGATCGTCAGGGAGCTGCGGCAGTTGCCTGAGGTGCCGATCGATTTCATCACGTTCTCGGGGCGGGGCGAACCCACGTTGGCCGCTAATCTCGGCCGCATGATTCAGGCGATACGAAGGATGAGGACCGAAAGGATTGCCGTGATCACCAACGGCAGCCTGCTTTACCGCAAGGGCGTGTGCCGCGATTTGGGAGAGGCGGATTTTGTATTGGTCAAATTGGAGGCCTGGGACGCGGCATCCTGGCAGGCTGTCAACCGACCGGTTCCGGGAATCGGTTTTGAGCGGATGTTGAAAGGGATCAAGACTTTCCGCCGGCAGTTTAAGGGCACGTTCGCCCTGCAAATCATGTTGATGGGAACAAATCTTTCCGGCGTGGACCGGCTGGCTGGGCTGGCGAAGGACATCCGGCCGGATGAAATTCAACTTAACACCCCGTTACGCAAAAATCCTGTTAGGCCTTTATCCCGTCCGGTTATGCAGCGCCTGACACGCGCCTTTAAAGATTTTAAGGTCCGGATAGTTTATCAGGCCATTCGCAGAAAATCAACCCCGCTTAATACCCGCACCACCCGGAAACGCCACGGTTTC
>CAZBSU010000138.1:0-5505 GCA_964494745.1 uncultured Planctomycetales bacterium
CCAGCCCGACTTGGCCGATGGGCCGCGCTCGGTTATCCTCGAGCAGGTGACCAATGGGGTCGCGATCCGCATGGCGGTCCTGTATCTGCTTGCCGGGACAAAACAGCGGTTAGCGATTAGGGATAGTGGTTAGAAAAAATCAGCAGCCAGAAATTAAGGTGAAATATTTAATGCGAGCCTGAAAACCTTAAACCTCATATGTCATTATTAATTAAAAATGCCATTATTGTAAATGCCGACGGGAAGTCCCGTCAGCCGCAGGATATCCTTCTCGAGAAAGGCAGGATTGCCCGGATCGGCAAATCGATCGCTGCGGGCAAATATAAGGTTATTGACGCTTCCGGCAAATTGGTCCTGCCGGGGCTGATCGATCCGCACGTGCACCTCCGCGAGCCGGGCCGGGAAGACAAGGAAACGATCGAGACCGGTTCCCGGGCCGCGGCCAAAGGCGGATTCACGACGGTCATGTGTATGCCCAACACCTCGCCGGTCGCGGATAATGCCATGATCGTCGAGGGCGTGATCAAGGAGGCCCGCCGGGTCGGGCTGGTGAACCTGATCCCGGTCGGTGCGGTCACCCGCGGACAGAAAGGCCAGGAACTGACGGATATGTTCGAGCTTAAGGCGGCCGGCTGCCGGGCCCTTTCGGACGACGGGTATTCGGTCGCGAATTCGCAGCTGTTGCGCTTGGCCCTGGAATACGCGCGCATGGTCGGGCTGGTCCTGATCGAGCATTGCCAGGACCCGTTCGCCTCGGCCGGCGGGGTTATGAACGAGGGATTCAACTCGACCTTATTGGGCATGAAAGGCGATCCGGGGTTTGCCGAGAGCGTTATTGTCGGGCGCGATATCGAGGTCGTGCGGTATTTGCGGGCCCGGATTCATCTGGCGCATATCAGTCTCGCGCGCTCTTTGGACCTGATCCGGCAGGCCAAGAAAGAGGGCGTGGCCGTCACCTGCGAGGTCACCCCGCATCATTTCACCCTGACCGATGAGGCGGTCAAGTCTTTCGATCCCGACACCAAGGTCAATCCGCCGCTGCGTTCTCCCGACGATGTTCAGGCTCTGCGGCAGGGGCTGCGCGACGGCACTGTGGATTGCATTGCCAGCGACCACGCGCCGCATACCATCGAAGACAAGGAGCTCGGATTCGAAGAGGCCCCGCCCGGCATGATCGGGCTGGAGACATCCCTGGGATTGGCGGTCAGCGAACTTGTGGATAAAAAGATTTTGACATGGCCGCAAATTGTTGAGAAAATGTCTGCTAACCCGGCGAAGATTTTTGGGCTTGAAACCAAAGGTGCGCTGCGGGAAGGATTGGACGCGGATATCACGGTTGTCGACCCCGGGCAGGAATGGGTGGTTAAAAAAGAAGATATTCTTTCGAAGTCGCACAATACGCCTTTTATCGGCCGGATTCTGAAGGGCAGAGTGGTAACCACGATCTGCGCCGGCCGCGTGAGTTACGAGAAAAGGGAAAGGGAAAGGTGACAGTCACCTTTTTGGGGGACACATTGAGGGATTTCGCCGAAGGTCTTCTCGTGCTCGGGTTGCTATGCTCCACTCGCACTCTAAAGACCTTTGGCTCGCTGATAATGACTGATAATGAGAAGTTATTTGATCTTTGATTGCTCCCCCTGAACTTAAGATGGGCCCATAGCTCAATGGATAGAGTGCAGGATTCCGGTTCCTGTGGTATGGGTTCGACTCCCATTGGGCCCTTTTTTGCGGTGTATTTAAACGGTGAGCATTCTTAAATTATTTTGTGAGGAGCAATGACCCGCATCCATTCCCAGGGTCGGTCCAGCCGTTTTTCTGTCCCTTTGCTCGGGCGCTTGTTGGGGTTGCGCGGGAATGCGGTCTTGAATGACACGCTGGCCGGGTATATCCTCGAGCACACCCGTCATTTTCAGAGCATCATTGAGGTCGGGGCCGGCCCCGGAGCCCTTTCCCAAAGCCTGCTTCATCGTTTCCGAGAATACATCATTTTGGATAAGTCAGGTCTTGCCTTAGATGTCAGCCGGCGTTTATCGCCGGGCATCAAACAGATTCACGCGGACATATTGGATTTTTATACCCGGGAGCGTTTTGACGCCGTCTTTAGTGTGGGCCTGGCCGATCATTTTCAGGAAAAAGATCTGCACCGGCTGATCATTAAGCATATCGAGATGGCCTCTGGCGAGGGAAGCATTTTTATCGGTGTGCGCGCCTTTGATCCCAAGGCCGGTCCTTTGGCGGAAATCCGTCGGGGCGTTCCTGAACGTTTTCCTGTGGATCCGCGGAGTGAGTATAAACTGGCGGCCTGGCTCAAGGCCCATGGCCTTTGTTTTCAGAAGCATTATTTTGATACGATTCCGCAAAACAGTCCATGGAACAGATTTATTCGGAGATTTAATATCATCCTGTATTCTTTGACTAAATGGAATTTAGAAAAATTTTATCCGAAGGATAAGGGAAGTTTTGTCTTGTTTTTGATCGATAAGAGTGATGTTAAGGCTTCATGTTATTTTGAACAGAAATATATTTAAAATGTTAATCCGGGAGGCGGGTTGTGGGAAAACAGGAAATTTTGGTTTCTGTTATTGGCGGGCACAAAAATGATGATGAAGTGGAGCAATTAGCCCATAAAACAGGCGAAATTATAGCAAAAGTGGGGGCTATTCTTGTTTGCGGTGGGCTTGATGGAGTGATGAGGGCGTCCTGCAAAGGAGCTCAAGAGCACGGCGGCCGCACCATAGGCCTTTTGCCGGGAACCGAAAAGGCCGATGCCAATCCGTTTGTGGACATTGCCATCCCGACCTCGATCGGATACGCCCGGAATGTGATCGTGGCCTGCTGCGCGGATGTGATTGTGGCCCTTCCCGGAAGTTACGGGACGAACAGCGAGATATGTTACGGCCTGGTCCATAAGCGCCCGGTCATTGACATGGGCGGGTGGGATATCCCGGGTATGGTCCCGGCCAAGGATATTAACGATGCCGAGCGGCTTATTCGTGATCTTGTCCAAAAGATCCGGGAGGCCCGCGAACCTGTTTAGGGTTTTATCCTGATGCCGTATTTTTGTGAATATGAACCTGGCCGTCCAAAAATTCGTTTCTGCCCGTAATCCCGTTTGCGTAGGCCTGGTCCTGCTCCTGCTGGGCCTGATCCTTTTTCACAATACTTTTGATAATGAATTTTGCTCTGACGACCGTGATATTATCGTCGGCAATCCCGCTATCCGTAACCTGCATGATCTTCCCCGTATCTGGCGCGCATTTAATACGCGTTCGCTGACCGGCCTGACCTTTGCCCTGAATTACCGCCTCCACGGATTGCAAAGGCCGGGTTATCAGGCGGTCAACCTCTTGATCCATATCGCGGTTTCTTTTTTGGTTTATCTCCTGGCCTGGACGACCATACACACCCCGCGCCTCACCGATTCCGTGCTGGCCCCGCGGGCCGGACCGATCGCTTTTTTAGCCTCCCTGATCTTTCTCCTGCATCCTTTGCAGACCCAGGCCGTGAATTTTGTCAGTCAAAGAGCCGTGTCCTTGGCCGTGTTTTTTTATCTCAGCGGATTGATCCTGTATGTGCGTTCCCGTTCCCGGCCCGCCGCCTGGTTTTATCCCGGGGCTTTGCTGGCCATGCTTTTGGGAACTTTCACCAAGGAAACGATCATCACTCTGCCGCTGATGCTGACGGCCTATGAGTGGTATTTTTTTCCACAGGACAAACCGGCCTGGCATCGGACAGGGTTCCGGTTATTGCCGTTTTATTTTCTGGCAGTCCTGGTCCCGGTATGGCTGACTTTTGACCGTCCTGATTCACTCCTGCAACTGAAAAGACAGCTGTTCGAAGGCTCCTTCAGCCCGCGGTATTTTTGGACCGAGATCAACGTGCTGCGGACTTATGTGCGCATGCTTTTGCTGCCTTTGCATCAAAGCCATCATTATCAGTATCCGGTTGTCGACCATCCCCTGCAGGGCAGCTTGATCTTTTCTTTGGTCCTGTTAACGGCCCTGGCGGCATGGGCTGTGCGTCAATCCCGCACTCGGCCGCTCTTGAGTTTTGGCGTGGCCTGGTTTTTTATCAGTGTCGTCCCGGAAGCCCTGCATGTCTGTTTCGTCAACAAGGGTTTGCTTTACGACCATTGGCTGTATCTGGCCATGGCAGGGTATTCCCTTTTTCTGCCGGCGGCAGCCTTTTATTTCTTCCGCGATACCAAGGTCATGGCCGCTGTCTTTATCCCGGCGCTTGTCTTTTTATCCTTGTTGAGTTTTCAGCGCAACGCGGTGTGGGACAACTGTCTTGTGCTTTGGCAGGATGTTGTCCGCAAGGCGCCGGATGATCATCTGCCGCATGTCAATCTGGGTGTGGCCTTAAGCCGGCGGGGCGCTCATCAGGAGGCGATCGAACAGTATCAACAGGCCCTCACCCTTTTCCGGGGCCGAGACAGAAAGGCCCTGGCCCAGATTTTCGTTAATCTGGGCGCGGCTTACGGCCGGCAGGGGGATCACGCCCGGGAGATCGAATATTCCCGGCAGGCCCTGGATTGGGACCCTAAAAATAGTCAGGCCCACAGCAATCTCTGTCTGGCCTTTACCATGACCGGGCAAAAGCAAAAGGCCCTGGAATACGGACGCGCTGCCGTGAAATACGATCCCTATAATGCCGACGCGTATAATAATCTCGGGGTCCTTTTTGCCCGGGAAGGGGATATGACCACGGCCGCGGATTATTTCCGCAAGGCCTTGGGCGCCCATCCCCAGCACGCGCAGGCCCGGATGAATTTCAACCGGGCCATCGGCCGGCCTTTTTCCTTTGATAGCGACGGGCGGGCCGGGGATGAATATTTGGCGTATGTTAATGAGGGTGTGGATCTAAGCCGGGAAGGCGATTATCAAAAAGCGATCGAGTCGTATCAACGCGCGCTTGATCTTTACCAGGGGGACGACCCTCAAATAGAGGCCCGGATATTGGTCAATCTGGGCGCGGCCTACGGCCGGCAGGGTGATTATGCCCGCGAGATCGAATATAATCTGCAGGCCCTGCAATCGAATCCGGGACACGTTCAGGCTTACAATAATCTTATCTTGGCCTATGCCATGACCGGGGAAAAGGAAAAGGCCCTGGAATACGGCCGGACCGTCATGGAGATCGACCCCTTTAATGCCGACGGCTACAATAATTTAGGGGTTTTGTTCGCCCGCGAAGGCGACATGAAAAAGGCTGCGGAATATTTTCGCGAGGCCCTGCGGGTCAATCCCGGGCATGTCCGGGCCCGGGAAAATATGAACAAGATCTTAGGCCGGGGCCCTCTGCTTCCGTGACATATCCGTGATTTTATTTTGAATTTCTGATGCGCGTACTCTCAACAGCCCTGCTTTTTTGCCTGATCGGCTTTGCCCTTTACGGGCATGTGCTGCCGGGCGAGTTTGTCTCGGATGATTATCCTTATATCGTCGAGAATCTGGCAGTCAGGAACCTGTCGGATCTTTCCGGTCTCTGGCGGTCCTTCCCGAC
>CAZBSU010000139.1:0-5459 GCA_964494745.1 uncultured Planctomycetales bacterium
GCCATATGCCGAAGTTCCTTTACACCGCTATCTGTGCCCAGTGCGGACGGGATTGCGAGATCCCGTTCAAGCCGGACGGGACCCGGCCGGTCTATTGCCGGGAGTGTTTCGCCAAACGCAAGAACAGCACCACGAACAAGCCGCCCGTCAAGCCTGTGCCTGTGCTGGAGACACGACTTCAGGAAATCACGCAAACCCATAAAGCGGCCTTATCCGTGCCGGCGTTCTCCAAGGCCCCCAAGACCAAAAAGAGCGTGAAGAAAAAAAAGACTCCGGCTCCCAAGAAGAAAGCCGTCACAAAAAAGAAAACCATCGCAAAAAAGAAAACCGGCCGGAAGAAATAGAGAGGGGCTCCATCAGGTGCTTCATGCCGCTAAACTGTCATGACCTTTAATTCGATCGAGTTCCTGATCTTTTTTCCCGTCGTTGCGGCGCTGTATTTTCTTTTGCCTTTCCGGTTCCGCTGGATTCTGCTGCTCAGTACCAGTTATTATTTTTACATGTGCTGGCGGGTCGAATATATCGTCCTGGTTCTGGCCTCGACACTGATCGACTACGGTGTTTCGCTTGGCATGAGCCGGACGAAGGAGGGGGCCCGCCGCAAACAGCTGCTCCTGCTTAGCCTCGCCACGAATTTGGGATTGCTGTTCACCTTTAAATATTTCAATTTTTTCAACCATGAACTGAGTCAGCTGCTCACGCGGCTCAATGTCCTTTATACCCTGCCCGCTTTAAAAGTCCTTCTGCCGATCGGGATATCCTTTTATACATTCCAGACTCTCAGTTACACCATAGATGTCTACCGCGGCAAGATCCAGGCGGAGCGTCATTTCGGTATCTTCGCCCTTTATGTCGCGTTTTTCCCGCAGCTGGTTGCCGGCCCTATCGAACGCGCCAACCGTCTGCTGCCTCAATTTAGGCGACACAATGTTTTTGATTACCCGCGGGTGACCGACGGTCTGAAATTGATGGTTTGGGGCATGTTCAAAAAGGTCGTGATCGCTGACCGCCTGGCCTTGGTGGTGAATTAGGTCTACGCTGCTCCCACAGAATATCACGGCCCGGCCCTGGTCACGGCCACGGTCTTTTTCGCGTTCCAGATCTATTGCGATTTTTCCGGCTACAGCGATATCGCCATCGGCGCGGCCCAGGTACTCGGCTATGATCTTATGCTGAATTTCAGACGCCCGTATTTTGCCACCTCCATTGCCGATTTCTGGCGGCGTTGGCATATCTCCCTGTCGAGTTGGTTTCGGGATTATGTCTATATCCCGCTGGGAGGCAGCCGGGCCGGCATCGGACGCTGGATCCTGGCGATCCTGGCGGTTTTTTGTTAAGCGGTTTATGGCACGGCGCCAATTGGACGTTCTTGATATGGGGCGGACTGCATGCCGTTTATTATCTGGCATCAAAATTATTTGCCCGGCCGGGTGTCGTCCTAAACCAAACACTTCGGCTGAACACCTGCCGCTGGTTTGTGAACGGGATAAAGATGCTGACCACGTTTGTCCTGGTTTGTTTTTCATGGATATTTTTCCGTTCGCCCAGCCTCGGGCATGCCCTGGTCATCATCGGCCGGTTAAACAGGGGGTGGGGGCAGCCGCTTCATTTTCACGCGGGCGCACCGGGCTATATCGGCCTGGCCCACCCGGAGTTCCTGCTGGCGGTCGGGCTGATCGTTTTTCTGCTGTTCGTCCAGATGGGACAGCATTTCGGCGGCATCCGTGAGCGCCTCAGATGCATGCCGGTGTCTATCCGCTGGGCGGCCTATGTGGCCCTGACGTTATTTTTGATTAATTACGGGGTCGTTTTACGCACGCCGTTTATTTATTATCAGTTCTAAGAATATGAAAAAATGTTTTTGGCTTAAGTTAATTTTATTCGTCATTTTGGTCGGCGGCATCCAAATGCTGATTTATCCGGATGTGGAAATCCCGTCCCATATCCTTTACGTTGAGCACTTGTTTTCCCGAAATGTCGATGTGGTCTTTTTCGGCGACAGTGCCGTGTCCTGGTCCTCGCCCCATGACCGCTCCCGGGTCACGATTCCTCAAATCCTCGACAGGATGCTGCCGGATAAACGGGTTATCGACGTCAGCCACGCCTCATTCGATCTGCGCATGTTTTTGGATTATGTCCGTTATTTGTCCCGCACGGACAGGATGCCGGAGTTGTTCATTATTCCCGTTAATATCCGCAACTTTTCCCCCGAATGGTACCTTAAACATTCCCCCATGCTGGCCGAGATAAAAAATGTCCTCGCCCTGAAAGGCACACCGGCTATGCATTTCATGAAACCCCTGTTGATCTTCAAGGCCCAAGATGAAGAAAAAATCGATTTTGCCTATGACAACATCCGGATCGTTATTGACGGCCGCGACATGGGGAGGATGAAGGACTTTGCCGGAGAGGATTTCGCCGACTTCAGCGAAGACAAATTGAGAAAGAAGCTTTTGATTCGATTCATGTACACCTTTGAGCCCGACAACCCCAACATGGCCGCCCTGCGTGAAATCGTCCGGTTGATTAAGGACAGCCCAGCCAAGGCCGTTTTTTATATCGCCCCGTTCGATTATCAGACCGGGGTGAAATACTGGGGCGAACCGTTTGCCGAACGCGTTAATACCAATATTCATACCGTTTCTTCCTTTCTGCAGCAGGCGAACATGCCCGTCCTGGACCTCTCGCGGGCCCTCCCGTCATCCTATTTCACCTGGAGCCAGGACCCGGCCGCATTGTATCCGAATGAGCATTTATGGATGAAAGGACGCCTTTTTGTCGCCCAGGCCCTCACAAAGTACTTGTCCGAGTAAAACCGCATGCGATAATTCCTTCCGCCGGGCCGTTCACTATTTTATTGTCTGAATAGAAATTTTGTATATAATCGTTATGTCGTCCTGTTTTGAACAGCCGTTTTGGGCTTACCAAACGTCTTCGTCAAAGGGCCTTCTCAATCATTTAACAAGGGAGATCATCATGAATAAGATCGGCGTGGCAGGAGTGGGTTTGTTGGCCGTTTTATTAATTCTATCGGGATATGTTTCGGCTCAGGGGCCGGATTACCAGGACGGGATTTATGAAGGGCAGCATTCTTTCGTCAAGGTGCGGGTCACGGTCAAAGACGGGAAGATAGCGGATATCGAGATCCTGCATCACGGCGGCGGGGGTGAAAAGTACGAAAAGATGATCGCCCCGCTTTTGGCGCGCATCATTGAAAAGCAGACGCTCGATATCGATAGCATAACCGGCGCGATCGTCAGTAGCGACAATCTCAAACAGGCGATTGTCAACGCCCTGGGCTCGGAGCCCATAAATTAGCCCCCTCGGGCAATAGGAGACGTGGAGGATGATGAGATTCGTTTTGGTTGCGGCCGGTGGTGCCTTGGGGGCCGTCCTGAGGTATGCCGTATCCGGTTGGATTTACCGCTGGGGGTCGGGGGCCTTTCCCTGGGGCACGCTTGGCGTTAACCTGGCGGGTTCGCTGGTCATCGGGCTGTTATGGGGCTTTTTTGAAATAGGGGTTGTTTCCCAGAATATGCGGTTGTTTTTATTCATGGGGATCCTGGGAGCCTTTACCACCTTTTCGACTTTTTCACTCGAGAGTTTCACCCTGTTGCGCGAAAATGAATACGGTCTGTTTTTGGTGAACATCGCGGCCAACGTGATTTTGGGTATTATTTTGGTTTTTACCGGATATGTTTCGGCCCGGGAAATTATTACTATTTTACGCTAAAGAGGAGATGCCGGATGAAGATGCCCGAAGAAGGGACCCTGCTGAGAATATTCATCGGGGAGAGCGACCATGACAACGGCCGGCCGTTATACGAACAGATTGTTCTCAAGGCCCGGGAACTGAAGCTGGCCGGGGCGACCGTTGTCCGCGGAATCATGGGTTTCGGCGCCGATAGTCATATGCACACGGCCAAGGTCCTGCGGCTTTCGGAAGACCTGCCCATCGTGATCGAGATCGTGGATTCGGATGAAAATTTGGACAAATTGATGCCGTTTCTCGATCAGACCGTGACCGAAGGGCTGATAACCCGCGAAAAAGTTAAAATCACCAAATACCGTCACTCCTGATCGAGGCCATGACGTGAACGACCTTCCGGAATGTGGAATGGGATTCCGCGGCCGGCAGAATCATAGCAGAAGAAAGGTTTTAAGAATGACGAATGATAAAATTCAGACCTATGAATATCAAGCCGAGATGAAACAGTTATTGCATCTGATCGTGCATTCGCTGTATACCCATCCGGAAATATTCCTGCGTGAGCTGATCTCCAACGCGGCCGATGCCCTGAACAAGATCCGCTACCGGCTGTTGACCGACGAGCATGTCCTCGATAAAGACCGGGAACTCCTGATCCATATCACCGTCGATGCGGACAAAAAAAGTTTTACCATCGAAGACAGCGGGATCGGCATGACGCGCCGGGAGCTCACCGAGAATATCGGAACGGTCGCCCGTTCGGGCACGCTTGATTTTTTGCAAAAAATGAAAGGCCAGAACAAGAACATCACCGACCTGATCGGACGATTCGGCGTCGGATTTTACGCGGTCTTCATGGTGACTGACAAGGTGACGATCGAGACCCGGGCCGCGGCTCCGGATTCGCAGGGGCTGCGTTGGGTCTCGTCGGGCGAAGGAAATTATACGATCGAAGAGATCGATAAGCCCGACCGCGGGACCCGCATCTCTTTCACGTTTAATGAGGGCGGCCGCGAATTCGCCCAGCCGGATCGGATCAGACAGATTATCAAGCGGTATTCGAATTTCGCCGACTTTCCCATCATGGTCAATAACGATAAGGTCAATACGGTTGAGGCCTTGTGGCGGAAGCAGGAATCCGATGTCAAAGACGACGAGCGCAACGAATTCTATAAATTCATCACCAATGATTATGACGATCCCTTTGGGGCCATCCATCTGGCCATCGAAAGTCCGGGTGCCGAATTCAAGGCCTTGCTGTTCGTCCCGCCCCGGGCGCCGTTTGAGCTAATGCGGCTTCAGCAACACAAGACGGTTCAGCTGTATTCGAACAAGGTCATGATCATGGATGACTGCCGGGACCTGTTGCCGGAATATCTTCATTTCATGCGCGGTGTTGTTGACACAAGCGACCTGCCGCTGAATGTTTCGCGGGAGACGATCCAGTCCTCGCCGGCCCTTCCCAAGATCAAGGGGGCCCTGGCCGTGAAGATCCTGCAGTGGCTGCAGCGCCTGGCCAACAAAGAGCCTGAGCGGTATGCCGTCTTTTATAAAACCTTTGGCCCTTTATTCAAGACCGGATTGAGCACCGATTTTGCGAATCGTGACAGGCTGATCGAACTGCAGCGGTTCGAGTCTTCACGCACAGCCGCAGGCCAGCTGATCTCCCTGCAAGACTACATCGGCCGCATGGCGAAAGAGCAGAAGGCCATTTATTATCTGACCGCCGATAACCGTGAACTTGCCGAGC
>CAZBSU010000140.1:0-5440 GCA_964494745.1 uncultured Planctomycetales bacterium
GGGATTTTCGGCGGCCTGGCCATGGGCATGTCGGCCATGATGCAGGGCAAGGCCGGCGCCGGCGCGGCGGACGCTCTGGCCGAGACCGGCAAAGGCTTTACGAATTACCTGATGGTGCTGGGTGTGATCGAGACCGTGGCCCTGTTCGTGATGGTCTTTTTGCTGGGCAAGGTCGGGATGCTGGCGTAAATCCAGCGTTCAGCGTCTAGCGATTAGAATCGGCAGGCTTGCTTTCATGGGTGATTAGCTCAGCTGGTTAGAGCGTCCGGCTTACATCCGGGAGGTCAGAGGTTCGAGTCCTCTATCGCCCATTAATTTGGGTTTATGGTTTAAGGTCTATGGTGTAAGGAGGAAACGGCCGGACAAAAAATTTGCAAAGTTTGTCCGATTCTGGTAATATGATTGCCTCTTAGGCAAACGAGATTTGATTTTTGTTCTTTTAAAATATTTCTGAATACTTTTTTGGGCCCGTGGTGTAGCCTGGTTAACATATCTGACTGTTCCCGATGAAATCGGGACGAGTTCGAATCTGATTTTATTTGTTCTTTGTCTGTTGATCAATATTCCGCAGTTTTCTGTGGGAATAATTTTGGGCCCGTGGTGTAGCCTGGTTAACATATCTGACTGTCGATCAGAAGATCGCGAGTTCGAATCTCGTCGGGCCCGCCAATTTAGAAAATACCCCATCTTGCAGATGGGGTATTTTTTATGGGGAATAAATTTGTGTTCAAGAAATATTATGTCTACATTTTGAAGAGTGAAGTTTGTCAAAAGAATTATATAGGGTTCAGTGAAAACCCTGCAAGACGTTTGCAGTGGCATAACGAGGGGAAATCCAGGTGGAGTAGGCGATATATACCGTGGCAGCTGATGTATACAGAGGAGTTTGATAATAGGGCCGCGGCCCTTAAGAGGGAAAAACAATTAAAAAATTATAAGAATAAGACTTATATTAAACAGATCAGTGCGGGCCGGTGTCTGCGTTAACATATCTAACTGTCCCCGATGAAATCGGGACGAGTTCGAATCTCGTCGGGCCCGCCATACTAATTTCATCCCGCCGTATTCTTTCCGCCAGCGATAATAGCTCTGCTCTGAAATTCCTGCCTGACGGCATGCCTGCGGAATATCCAGTCCCCTGCTTTGCGATAATTCAATCTCGCGCAGATTCATAACGATTTCTTCGGCTTTGAATCTTTTTCCCATTTCTGACCCCTTTCTGTAGCCTTTATTCTACCACAAAAACTGGATCAACTTTCGAGGGCTAGGTCAGCTTTAAAAGATTATTTTGCCAAACATTTGGAGATGCAAATTGTTTCCTGCGAGGAGAATTGTGCCAAGGTAAAACTGGCGGTCCGGCCGCATCTTCTTAATGGCGCCCAGATCGTTCACGGAGGGGTCTTGTTTTCTCCGGCGGATTATGCCTTTGCCTTGGCCGCCAATGCCGGGCAGGATTCCGGCCTGGCGATCAACGCCAGCATCAGTTTTATCAAGGCCGCCCGGATTGATGATGAATTGTTCGCCGAGGCGCGTTTGATTTCCCGCAGCCGCCGTTTGGGGACGTATCAGGTCACCGTTCCCGATAACAAAGGTGTTGTTTTGGCCCTGGTGCAATCTACGGCCTATTTCAAATAACGTCTTTCGGCCGGTCTTCGTTTCAATATCACCACCCCGTGGCTCCAGGCCCAGCCGGCGGGCTTGCGCCATTCGCCCAACCGTTGTGATTCCTTGAAATTTTCCACGATATATTTGCCGATCAGCGGGCAGTAATCATGCCCCAAAAGGCCCATGCCGCGCTCCGAAGAAATGGCGCGGTTGGTTACGACAATGGTGTTGACCCGCTGGGCCTCAAGTTCGGCAATGATCTTTTTTTCCTGTTGGGCAGGAATGTTGATGTGCTCGAAAAAAATCAGCTGGCGGGTCGGGCTGAACCGGCTGGCCAGGTAATAATACAACGGGGCAAAAGGCAGGGTGAAAAAGGTTTCATTTTCGGCCAGCTCGGTCTCCAGCAGTCGGGTTGCGCGGCTTACAGTCTCGATCCAGGGCGGATTATTCGTGATGAAAAGACGCCCGCGCTCAGGCGCCAGAAAATGGTCAGGTCTTTTATAAAAGGCGATCGTCTTCGCCACCGGAATATATCTGGCTGAGGCCAGGCCTAACAGAGCAAGGACGAGCATGATTTGGACTGATTTTTTGATATTCCCCATCGACCGGCCGAGCAGCAGAAAGATCATGAGCACGCTGAACGGTTTGACCCATTCGGTGCGGTAAAGCACGATGCTTTTGATGTATTCGTGCAACCCGACGGCATAAAAGATCAGCAAAATCAGGATCGAGAACAGGAAGGGATGGCGCGCCTCCTTTTCTTCCGGCGCGCGCAGGAGCCGGTAAAGGCACCTTGCGCTCAGGCCGAGGATCATCAGCGCGAAGATCCGGTTGGTCCAGCCGGCATTGATGTTTAACGCCAGGGCCTGCCACCATTTCCAGAGCGATTTGCTCAGCGGCGCGTTGTAGGGATGATCCACGCTGAGATACGGCAGGCATTGGCGCACGGCATAAATCGGCAGGCCGCGCAGAAAAGCGAAATAGATTAGGAAGAATAGGACCGGCAGGCCCAGGGCAGCGGCCCAGTAAAAGATTTTTTTCTTGGATGAAAGCCGGATATGATGCAGGCGGTCAGCGGCAAAGATCCCGCCGAGAAAAACAACCAGGGCCGCCAGCCCGAAGTTGATTTTAACCAGGCCCAAAAGGAAGATGCCGATGAGCCCCCGCCAGAGATATGTGTCGCGGGGTTTTTTGATATACGCCAGCAGATGATACGCGGTCGCGGCCAGCAGCAATATGCCGCCGGCATGATTGTAAGTGAAGAAAAATTGCGGCCTAAACACCCAGAACCAGATAGCCCCGGCATAGGCCATCAGCGGCGAGACCCACAGCGACAGGGACAGGAAGATGAACAGGCCGGCGCCGGTTTCGAGCAGGATCTGTCCGAGCAAAACACTGGGAACGGCGGTGCCGAATATTTTAAAGAAAAGAGCATAATAATACGGCATCAGCGGGCCGTAGACCCACCAATAATCCTGATACGGCATCTGGCCGTTGGCCGTGGCCCAGAAGGCGTAGAGGTCGCGGCCGTGATCGCCCTGGGATAGGATATCCTGAAAATTCAGGTACGGGCTTAACAGCAGGGCGCCGGTAATAAGGAGAAGCAGGATTTTGATGAGATTGGGTTTCATGATCGGTCTTATGATTGTTCCCATTATAAGGTCGCGTTTGGTCACGCGCAATGACGTTTGGGTATTTATGGTCTGATGCCGCCTGGTGCCCATCCGCCCGCGGGTTGGCATTCCTTTTTTGATGTGTTACAATATCCCGATCTTAATAGATAGATCCAATGCCAGGGCGTTTCAGGGGCGAAGCCTTTTACGCTCAAACAGTCCTCACGCTTCCGTCTTTCCCCGGTATTAAATTTTTTGAGGAAAGACAGGGCGTTGCGGAACTCGCTTTAAAAGGCTTCCCCCTGAAACGTTCATGTCATGCCCGCATCCGGACCTTTGACTTGGATGGCCGCTCCCCATGTCACGCCTGCGCGGGGACAAATTGCACGGAGAGAAGTTTCGCGGAATGACATCCCAAGCTAAATGATGATTGGGACAGCCATGATATTCATGTTTAAGAAAAAAGAAAGGCATAATCATGCTCACGCTCGAAGAATTTAAGAAATGCGAACTTATCATCGCCCGTATTCTGGAGGTCCAGGACCATCCGGACGCGGACAAACTTTACATTCTGAAGATCGATACCGGCTCGGGTATTAAACAGCTGGTGGCCGGCATCCGCAAGTCTTACGCCAAGGAGGAGCTGTCCGGTCGTCAGATCGTGGTGGTCAACAACCTTCAGCCCGCGGTCATCCGCGGCCAGGAATCCCATGGCATGCTGCTGGCGGTTAGCGACGGGCAGGGCATTGTCCTGCTCAAACCCGAGCGCGACGTCCCGCTGGGCTCCCCGGTTCGATGATGGATATGTTTAAAGGATTTCAAATATTAAGTGATTCGTGGGAATAGTTAAGCAGAGCTGAGGCAATCCTTGGGGCGAGTTCCGCAGCAGTTGCCTTTTTTAAAAGGCAGCTGCGAGGACTGTCTGAGCCACAAGGATTGCCTCGGCTCTGCGACACATGTTAAATTCATCGGCAAGGAAACTTTTGCCCTTTGCCCCTTGACCCAATAAAACATGTTATTCTCGACTTTATGATGAGGCATTAATCATGGCTATTTATTCCGATACGATTTCGTTTTCCACCAAAGGCAACACCGACGTGATCGACATCACGCCCCGGCTCGACGAGCTCCTGCGGAAGTCCGGGCTGCGCGAAGGATTCGCGGTGATTCACGCGATCGGTTCGACCGGCGCGGTCACGACCTGCGAGTTCGAGCCCGGGCTCGTGCGCGATTTCCATGCGATCTTCGATCAGCTTATTCCGCCGGGGGATTACGCCCATCATCAGACCTGGGGTGATCATAACGGTCATTCTCACCTGCGCGCCTCTCTGGTCGGGCCTTCCGTCACCGTGACTTTTCAGAACAAAAAAATGCGGTTGGGTACCTGGCAGCAGGTTGTGTTTATCGATTTTGACACGCATTCGCGCCGACGGGAAGTGGCCGTGCAGTTCGTGGGAGAGAAATAAGTGTTTGAAGATTTAAAACAATTTGTGCCGTCGGCGCGCTGCCTGACATGCGACGGCTGCTGCCGTTTCAGGGAGGCCGGGACATGCTGGCAGCCGAAGATCACGCCGGAGGAAAAACAGCAGGCGGCCCGGGTGTCCCCCGGCATTGAAAATGCATTAAAACGCGTCGGGCAAAAAGAGGGAGCCCTTCCGGTGGTGCCGCATGAGGATTATTTTATCTGCCATTTTTTCAGCCCGCCGAACAATGCCTGCGGCATTTATTCTGCCCGGCCGTTCGAATGCCGGCTGTATCCGTTTCTTTTGCTGCGGACCGCCGCGGGACCGCGGCTCGGCGTTCATCTATTGTGCCCGCATGTGGCTGAGGCCCGCGGCACTGAATCCTGGACGGATTATCTGAAATACCTGAAAGGTTTTTTGGCCGGGAATGACACGAGTCTTTTTTTAAGCCGCCATCCGGAGTTGTTCGGCGCTTATCCCAGCGCTGATTCCGAGATAGAAGTCCTTTTTTCGGTTGATATCAATAAAACAAAATCATGACAACATCCCTGCTTGATCAAAAACCGCTGTTGGAAAGATATCTCAAGCGTCATCCGCAGAACCTGTCCGGATTTTCGTTTGTTAATTTGTTTGCCTGGCAGGAGCACTGGCATTATGATCTCGAGGAAATCGGCGGCTGCCTGTGTGTCTTTGCCCGGAATGAGTTGGGCGTGTTCATGCCTTTGCCGCCGCTGGGAACAAATGTCCGCCCAGAAACGG
>CAZBSU010000141.1:0-5412 GCA_964494745.1 uncultured Planctomycetales bacterium
GGGGCCGGCGGATACGGTGGCAGCGACACCTCGTCAGCCAACGATTTTTATATCGGTGGCGGTGGGAGCGGTTCTTCCGGATCAGGATCGGCTGGCGGCGGTGGGGGCGGACCGGCCTATAATCGTGTCGGGGGCTCCGGCGGTTCGGGCGGCAGAAGCAACCGGGATGTTCCGCAGCGGCCACAACAGCAAGAATCGGAGAGGGAGCCGCGTGAGCTAACCAAAACGCAGCAGGAATTCAGCAAGATCAAACAGGGCGGCCGTGTGCGGGTCGAGAATATCGAAAGCCTTTGGGGGCGTATGTGGTCGCAGCTTTTTCCCTGGTGGGGCGGCGGTAAAAAACCGCGCCAGCAACAGGAAACAGCGCCGCAGCAAGCCCCGCGCGTCAATCCGCGTGATATTCCGGATGATTATTACGATGAATCGAATATCTGGGAGAGGAAATTTCACAAATGATAAGAAAATTATCAGGTTGGATATTTTTATGTTTCATTTCGTTTGTCCCCTCCGAGGGTAGCGCCGCAACATTGCAAGATCTCTATGCGGCCGGCCAGGAATATTATGAGCAGGGTCAGTATCAACAGGCGATAGAGCAATACGAAAAGGCCGTTGAGATCAATCCTAATTTTGCCCCGCTTTATAATGCGCTGGGGTTGGCCCATCAGGAGACCGCGACACCTCTGAGCGATGTCATCTGGTTTTTTAAGGTCGCGACAGATATCGATCCTGAATACACCGAGGCCTATGTGAATCTTTGCCGGGCCCACGCCGAGGCCCAACAGTTTGAGAAGGCAAGGGATGCCTGTCTGGCCGCGCTTGAGATCGTGCCGACGATGGGCAGTGCCGAATTACAGCTGGCCTGGGTTTATTTGATGGGATTGAAACAGCCGGCCCAGGCTATCCGGTATTTTCAGAGCGTCCTGGCGAAGGTCCGCGAGCCGAGCGTGTATTACGGCCTGGGTTTGGCCTATGTGGAGGCTGGTGATCACGCCCGGGCCTTGGAAACGATCACAACCCTGCGGGGCTTGGAGGAACATGATTTTGCGACTCGGTTGGAAGACTTTCTCAGGTCCCAGACCGCGGCACCGGGAACACAGGAGCCGTCCCAGATATCCCTGCCTCAACGAACCGAAGGCACGCTGATTGAGGCCCGTCCGCCCACGCCACAGCCGCCGCCGGCCCGATCCGCGCCGGTCAGCGGTCAGATGCGCATCCGTCTTCAAGGCAGTCTCTTCGGTTCCGACGAGTAAGCATTCAACCCGCCGTTACCTGCCCGATTCTTCCAGAAATTTTTCCCATTCAATTTTGAAGACGTATATTTCCGTGCGCAGGGTGAGATCTGTTCCCTGCATTACCGGCGTGATGTAGCGCATCCCCTGACCGTTAAAAAAGAACAGCCGCATCAGCAGGGAACGGGCCAGGGCGTGGTCCATAAGCGCAGCATGGTAACGGTCCTTCCGGCGGTAAAGAACCGCGGAATAAGGCAGGTTAAACTCTTTGAACTTTTTTTCCCGCACCGTGGGACCGTCAGCAAAGAAAAGGCTATAAGGGATGCCGCGGCCGAATTTCGGGGATTCGATCCGGCAGGTCAGGCGGTCCAGATCTATCAATATCTCGTCTTTAAAACGGACCTCATGCGCGGTTTGATAAGACGCCTTCATGATTCCGCTGAATTTGGGCTGGCCGCCTTGCATCTTCCAGACCTTGCTTGCGTATTGGCGCGGGCCGGCCAGGAGTTCGCGGCGTGCCTCGGGATCGCGGGCCATGGCTTCGATGCGGGAGAAATCCCAGCGGGAGACAAAACTCAACTGGATGTTTTTTTCGACCAATTCATTGTAGATCAGCAGATAAGATGGTGGCGGCCGACGGAAGATCATATCCCGCAGGCGTTCTTTTTGCGTCGATGTGAGTTGGGTGTGTTCATCCAGAAAACGGCTGGCCTGGGAGAGGGGGAGTGGCGCGATCGTTTCTAATAACGTCACGGCATCGGCAAGGGTGAGTCCTGAGTCTTGCAGCAGAACGGTGGCTTGATTGCCGCTGTTGTTGAGCCGTCGCAGCAAACCCAGGGCCTCTCGTTCATCGGTGCTCATCAGCACGCGGGCCATCCAGTAGGCCTGGGGTTTGTTGATACTGGCTCCGTCAAAGGTCACCCGGCGCCGGGCCATGGCTTTGATGAAATGTCCCGGCGACCACCAGGTATTGATGATGCTGTCCGCCGGTGTGGTCGCGCGGACGCGGGTCAAGACGGAGTGCCAGGTATCATTATAGATGCGATTGATCCGTTGCGGCCACTGAAGGTAAGCGGTGCGGATAGGGAGCGTCAACAGCAGAACTATCATCAGAGCCAGGATGCCGGTCAAAAACATCGTGCGTGAACGGTCAGTTATCCATTCGCGGCGCAACTCCATAATTTGGCGGGACAATGCGTCCAGGCCCAGGGTGATCAGCAGGGTGATCGGGGTCAGCACCAACAGGGTGAAACGCTCGGCGCCGAAACTCAATAACACCGATGAGATCAGAAAGACCATCAAGAAGACGAAAGGATAAAGGTTATCAGGATGACGGCGGCGGATCATCGGGATCAAATAAGCGGCCAGCCCTAAGCCGGCCAGAGTCCAGGCCGGCCAGCCGCCCGTCAGATCGATGATGGTCGCCAAAGAGGCGCCGTGCAGTTCTCCGACCCCGATATAAAGATCGGGCCACACAGAAAGTTGGGGCTTGAAGAAATCGTTCACGGCGCGCCAGCCTTCGGCGATCAGAATAAAAAATTCCTTGAGGCCGAAGACCAGGGTGATCCCGAGCAGGGCTGCGGCCGGGAGCATCAGGTGAAAGATTAAGAGATTGAGGGATGTCTGTTTTTCGCGGCGGAAAAAGAAGGCGTGACCGACCATCAGCAGGCCCGCGCCGAATAGGATGGCCAGCAGAAACATCCAGCCATGCCAGAATAAGGCATACAATCCAAAACCGAAGACGCTGATGCAGGCGGCCAGGATGAGCTTTTTGAGGTGACGGCGGTGTTTCAGTCCATAAAAAAGCACGGCCAGGATGACAAGCGGGAAAAAGGCATTATAAGGATCGTTATCATACCAGCCGTAACAACTGCGTTTGAACAGGATCGGCGCCGTTACAAAAAAGACGCTGCCGCACAGGGCGGAAAACAGGTCGGCGTTTAACAGGCGGCAAACAACCAGAAAACAGGCCAGACTCAGGGCCAGGATCAGAAGCGGAAGAAAAGCCACGGCATGCATGAGATCCACGTCGCGGTCAAAAAACCTCCAAAGGCGGTAGAGCCAGGCCCCCAGATAGGGATGGAGATTTAACGGTTCCCAGTGGCCTTCGGGCGCGAGCATTAGCTCGTTAAGATATTTGCTGCCTTTGATCTTGGCGCTGACAGCCCCTTGCTCGATTATTCTTTCAGTCTGGCCCAGATAATAAAAGGAATCCGAGGCCAGAAGATAGGGGGTTCTAGTCTCGGCGTCCATCTCGCGGTCCAGATTTTGGGCCAGGTTTGCGATCGTTCGGCGGACCCGGTCCGGATTCTTGTGGAGCAATTCATTGACCTGGTTTTGAACCAATTCTTCTCTGTTGGCCGAAGGGAGTCCCGGCCGTTCGCGTTCGATTTTGGCTGTGACTTTTTGACGCAAATGGCTGACGACCAACAGGGAGGCCTTTTCCATCGCGTCGTCACTCGCAAAGGTTAATAAGGGCATCAGCCGCAGGTGGATACCGAGCGCGCCCACTAACAGGAAAATACCGATCCATCCCCAGGCCCGGGGTGAGCGGAGGTAAGCGCGTATCTGTCTGTTTGTTAACGGCATAACGGTTATTTATGGGGGAGTTTCCCGGAACGCAGGTAATCCTTCAGGAAGGCGTTGATCTTATTCGACGGGACCGCAAAACTGGAATGATCCGTTTTGTTTTCTTTGGCCGTCATAAGACCGATCAGCCGGCCTTGCGCGTCGAATAGCGGTCCGCCGCTGTCGCCTTCGTAGAGATTAAACGAGGTCTGGATCAAATCGGTGCGGCGCTGCCCGGCCTTGCGCTTGGCGTGGCTGGTGCCCAGTCCGATGACCTTACCGCCGGAGACGGTCTGATTCAGCACAAAAGAATGCCCGACCGTTATGATCTCGTCACCGAGCTTGATCCGATCGGAATCGGCAATCGGCACGGCCGGCAGCGGGGTCGGATACTCAATCTTCAGAAACGCCAGATCCAGGTTGCCGATGTAGCCGGCTATATCGGCCGGAAATTCCTGTCCGTTGTAAAGATGGATCCAGATAAAGTTGGCCTTATGGACGACATGGGCATTGGTCACGATCACGCCCGACGGATGGATGATCACGCCGGCGGCCTCACGGCGGTAAGACGATTTTTTGACGTTTTTCAGTATGACGACCCGGCCGGTGCGGGGGTCGAAGGCGGTCCGGCCTTTCCCGTCGCGGAAGAGATCGACGTTCTCGGCCACGACCTCAACAACGGCGGCGCGGGAATCGAGGACCTGGGCCAGGATCGAGGGTTGAGCCGCGGCCGGGAAGATTGGCGCGGTTCCACTCATGAGAGCAACGAGGCCCAGCAAAATAAAAGGATTCTTTTCGGTCATGTTGTCACGACGGTATTATTATGGATGATCGGCTTGCCCGATGCAGATCAATTGTAACCTGTAATACAGGCAACTGCAAGTTGAAAAGGGATGAAAAAGGGCGCTGCTAACCTTCAAGTTTCTAGTGCAACACTTTGCTTGTGAAATAAGAACAAGCAAAAGGAGTTGCACATGCCACAATACACCAGATTAAGTCTCAATGAGCGCGAAGAAATAAGTCGTTACTTGGCCTCAAAGTTCTCAACCGTTCTCCCAGCACGATCTGCCGGGAGGTTCAGCGTTGTTCTTTGACACCGCGGATATATCGGGCAGTCACGGCAAACAATAAGGCTCAAGAATTAGCCCGGCAACCCCGCAGGCAGCGTATCCTAGATGCGAATCCTCGGCTCCAGCATATTGTCATCCGCCACCTAAAAAACCGCTGGTCACCGGTTCAGATTGCCAAACGGCTAAAAGTCTTGTATCCTAACGATATGGCCATGCGTATTTCACATGAATCAATTTATGCGTATGTGTATGTCCATCCGCGCAGGCATCTCAAGCGACAATTGTTGTTCTACCTGCGGCGTAAACATAAGCGCCGCCATGTCAAAAACAAAGAACGGCAAAAATCCCGTCCGATACAGGATTTTATCAGCATCGATGACCGTCCGCCCGAAGTTAACGCCCGTAAAATCGCCGGCCATTGGGAAGGCGATCTGATCATGGGCCCTTTAAATAAGAGTGCCATTGGAACATTGGTTGAGCGAACCACCCGACTAACATTAATCGTGCGCTTAAAAGCCAAAGACGCTGCATCCGCAAGAAAAGCT
>CAZBSU010000142.1:0-5347 GCA_964494745.1 uncultured Planctomycetales bacterium
ACGATCGTGCGCGGTTTATGCGCGCATTTGGCCAAGGCGGCTTCCAGTACGGACGTGTCCGCGTAGGCCATCTCCAGAAGGATACTCAAACGCTGACGGACCGGCGGATGTGTGGCAAAAAGGTCCGCGGTCAAGGAATCACCTTCGTCCAGTTTATTGGCGCGGTGATTGACGATAAACAAAGGCCCCAGGGAATCACCGGGGAGACCGGCCCCGCGCCAATTGTTCGAGATAATATACAATGCCTCGGCCAGGGCCAGCGGGTTACGCGTCAGGCGCACGGCAATGGCGTCAGCCCTGAACTCGCGCTGGCGGGACATGAACATATTCAAAACATAACTGGCAAGATGGGTCACCGACAAAAGCATATAAACCAGGATCGTGACCCCCATCAGGAAAAAACTGGCGAACCCGGCCCGGACGGAATAAAACGAGATCTTGAACAGGCGTTCGGGGTAACGCTTCAAAAACTCATTCATCAAGTTGAACAAAGAAATGGTCAGCGTCGTCTCGAGCGAATCGCCCTGCAGAACATGGGCGGCCTCATGTCCCACGACCGCTTCGATCTGGGCGCGGCTCAGCTTGGCCAAAATCCCTTCGGTGACGCAGATGACCGCCCGGCCTTCAAAATCGGCCGCGGCGCAGGCGTTCATGGCCATGGTCGGGATGACCAGCGGCGTAAAATGCCGGCCGCCGGTGGCGACCTTCAATTCATCGATGATATTCTGAAAAGTGCAGTGATAGTCATCACCCGGATTAAGAACCTCGGCCTTCAGGGCGCCGATAACCCGCGTGATCAAATTCTGGGAGACATAAAACCAGTGCGCCAGAGAGATGAGAAAGGCCACCCCGGCGATCGCCAGGATCTCCCGGCCGTCCGGAAAAATGATCGCCGGGTCGAATTTAAACAGCAGGCGCTCCAGCGTGATCGCGCGCAGACCGTACCAGGCCAACTGGCAGCCGGTATAGAGGATCAGGCCGAACAAAAAATAGAGCATGAAAAGGGAGAAAAAAACGGCCTGGATGACATAGGACTTGCGTTTTTCGATCTCTGTGAAGGAATAGGACATGGATTAAGCGCGGCTGGGAATAAAAAAGACCGGGAATAAACGCCGGCCGGCTAGAACTCGACTTTCGGGGCCTCACGTTGAGCCATGTTCTCAATCTCGAAGAAATCGACCTTGTCAAAATTGAAAAGCTGGGCAACAACGTTGTTGGGAACCGAGGCTATCGAAACGTTATAACGGTTGACCTCATCGTTATAATACTGGCGGGCAAAGGCGATCCGGTTTTCGGTTGAGGTCAATTCTTCATGCAGCTGCGCCATCTGGCGGTCGGCCTTCAGGTTGGGGTAATTCTCGACGACCGCGAACAGACTGCGCAGGGTGCTGGTCAGGAAATTCTCGGCCGCCTGGCGGTCCTGGATGTTTCCGGCGTCCACCGCCTGCTGGCGCGCCTTGGTGACGTTTTCCAGGGTCTGCTGCTCATGCTCCATGTATTTCTTGGCCGTGGCCACCAGATTGGGGACGAGGTCATGGCGGCGCTTGAGCTGGACGTCGATCTGCGACCAGGCATTCCTGACGCTCTCCCGCTGCTGGATCAGGGTGTTGTAAATCACGATCCCAAGGACAACCAGGACAATCAGCGAAATCAGGATGATCATTCCGAAAACCATGCTTACCTCCAGGATGAACGGGTAGATGAATGTGAATGCGTCTTAACGCAGACGGCTGATCTTTTTGTGCAGGCGCTGCCGGTAGCCTTTGTTGAAGACGTTCTCGAAATCGTAAACATTGCGGAAATGGTCGATATGATCTTCATCGGTCTTGCTCAGGACCTTGTTATTGACCAGGTTGAAGACGATATTTCCGAAATCCTCCGTGGATTGGATGCCCCAGTGTTCGAGTACGGTCAGCGTCATGGGCCCGAATTTGTCCATCAGCAGGACCTTGATGCCTTCCAGCAGTTCACGACCCGAGATATGCTTGGGGCGCTTGAATTTTTTCTGCGTGAAAGACAGGGACTCGAGCACGAATTCATAGGCGTCTTCCTTGTAACGCGGGTCCTGCTCGATAATCCGGCCGAGAATGTCATTAAGTGTTTGTTTCATAAGATTATTGTAACAAAAGCCTACGTGGCTGGCAAAAATATTTTTTCAAAACAACCAGGCTTCTGGAGGGGGGCCATTTTAAAAACAGCCGGGATTCTTGCGTAAAAGTGACATTTCTGGGATAATGTCTGCATGCATATTCCGAATCGCTGGTTTTGGTACATCTATTTTTATCTATATGTCGTTTTAATAAGCTATTCGACCCTGGAATTTGTCCGCCCTGATTCGGCGGTAAATCTTTATTACCAATTCCTGCTGGCCTTCAAGCCCTACTTCCTGCTTCCCTATTGCCTGCACCTGCTGAATATCATCGTCGGTTTGCTGTCCTTGGTCCCCTTTTATTCCTACATCTCCGGCCAGCCCTTGTTCAGCCCGTCCTTCGCCCGGTGCTTATTTTTTGCCCGCCTCATTCTGGAATGGACCGGACGTTCTTATGAAATCAAAAGCCTCCAGGCCCTCACGTACCACAACCATCTTCTGCCCGGAATTATTGTCGCGATCTATGTCGTTTTTATTGCAGGTTCGTATTGGGGGCACTACAGCTACGCCTTCAGGCGGAAGGTGAGCCGTTAGACTTTTTGTGGTTCACCCGAACGCTGGCATGGTGCAGGAATCTTTCGGAAAAGTCATCGACCATCGCATAAAAACAGGGAATGACGACCAAGGTTAACCCGGTGGCAAAGAAAAGCCCCCAGATGATCGCCAAGGCCATGGGCTTGAGAAACGGGTCCCCCCCGCCGATCCCGTAGGCGACCGACACCAGGCCCGCAATCGTCGTAACGCTGGTCATGAGTACCGGCCTGAGACGCATCCGGCCGGCCTCGACGAGAGATTCCCGGCGGCCCTTGCCGGAGCGGCGCAATTTATTCACGAAATCCACGAGGACCACGGAATCATTGACCACGATCCCGGCCAGTCCGACGAAACCGATCAAGGCAAAAAAGCTGATGGGTTTGGCATGAGTGAAGAATCCAAATATAACCCCGATAAAGGCAAACGGGATAGCCAGAAGCACAATGAACGGCTGAACCAGGGAATTAAATAAGGCCGCCAAAATAATAAAAATCAGGAATAACGCGATCAAGAAAGAACGGATCAAATTAAAGAAAGTCTCCATCTGCTCTTCGTATTCCCCACCGTAGGTCACCGAATACCCCGGATACTCACGGAGTATATCCTGAAACTCTTTCTGCAACAGACTGTTGACTTCGAGCGAGGTCGTTTTTTGTTCATCCACAATGGCCGAAACGGTAATAACCCTTTTGCCGCCCAAATGGTTGATGCGGTAGGCCCCTTCCGTCGATTTGATTTGGGCCACGGATTTAAGCGGCACAAGATTGCCACGGCTGTTGGGGATTAAAATTTGCTCGAACGCGGACATGTCATTGCGCACCTCAGCCGGAAAACGCACCAGCACGTCAATCTCCTCTTCGGCCTTGGTCGGTTTGATGGACGTCGCCCGTGTTCCGTCAAAGGCCGCCCGGACCGATGCCGCGATCTGGCTTGTTGTCAGATAATACCGGCGGGCCGTTTCTTCATCAACGACAACTTTGATCTGCTTTCGCCCATATTCATGACTTGACGCGATATCAGACACCCCGGGGACATCCTGCAAAAACTGCTGGTATTGATCGGCCAGTTCCTGAAGGACCGTAAAATTTTCTCCTCTTATTTCCACCTCAATGGGTTTGCCCACCGGCGGGCCTTCACGCGGGAGATGAAAATAAAGTTTCTCAAAGCCCGGGATCTGGTTAAGCCGCGGCCTCAGAGCCTCAACGATTTCTTTTGGGCTGCGCTTGCGGTGTTGGGCCGGAGTTAAAAAGACCCGAATCTGGGCCACATGAGAAGCGCGTTTGGCATTGGGGTCCCATCCGCGTTCTTCTTCGATTGCTCCCACATAAGTCCGGTAGGCATCCAGTTCGTCATCTGGGAGAGACGCGACGAGCTTTTCCACCTTCCGCATCAATTCGCCGGTTTTTTCCAGGGGCGTGCCTTTGGGGGCCTCAGCCCGGATATGGAACTCCTCGATCCCTTCCCCTGTAAACATGACGACTTTCATAAAAAAAATCGCCACCAGAATCGCGGCCGGCAAGGCCACAAAGGATATGCCAGCCGCAAACCAGTAACGATGGTTTAAAGCCCCGGTCAGGATCCGCGTATAGGCATTGACCAACCGCTGGAACCAGGCCTTGTTCTTACGGCGGCGTTTGTCTTCACTGTTCTGATACCGGCGGGCCTTGACAAAATCCGCCAGATGCGAAGGCAAAATAACAAACGCCTCCAGCAACGACGACGCCAGGGCCACGATCACGATAATCGGGATGAAACGGATGAATTTCCCAAGCAAATCGCGTATAAACAAAAGCGGGCCAAAGGCCGCGCAGGTGGTCAGGATCGTGACCGTGACCGGGGCCAGGACCTCGCTGGTGCCCCGGATGGCGGCCTCGCGGGGAGACATCCCTTCTTCGATATGACGATATGAATTCTCGGCAACAATAATCCCGTCGTCAACCAACATCCCCAACACGATAATCAATCCGACCATCGTGATCAGGTTGATGCTGGTCCCCATCCACAACATGACCGAAAACGTGGTAAAAATGGCGATCGGCAGACCGATCGCGGTCATGGCCGCCGGGATCGGATCCAGGAACAGGAACAGCACGATCAACACCAAAATGATCCCGATTAGGCCGTTAAACTTCAACACATTTAACCGGCGTTTGACATAGTAGGAAAAATCATTCGTTAAAGCGACCTCCATGCCCTCGGGCAAATCGGCACGGAAGGCGGCTACGACATCCTTGACCCGGTCAACGACCGCGATGGCGTCTCCGGTCTTGCTCTTGATGACGACCATGGCCACGACATCCTTGGCATTGACCCGCGAGATGTAACTTTTGTCTTCGAACGTGCTCACGACCCGGGCCACGTTTTTGACTTTCAGCCAGTTGCCGGCGTCATTGGCGCGGATAACGACCTCTTCAATATCTTGCGGGGTTTGGAACTCCCCGGTTATCCTGACGCTGTACTCGGTATCGCCGGTCGTCAGAGGGCCGCCCGGCAGGGTGATATTGCGGGCGTCCAGGGCCTGCATGATCTCCTCCATCGAGATGTGCAGGTCGGCCAGTTTTGTCGGATCGACTTCTACCCAGTATTCGGGATCACGCCAGGCAATGCGCTGGATGGAGGCAACGCCATCGACATCCTCCAGTAGACCCTCGAGATTTTCGGCAT
>CAZBSU010000143.1:0-5302 GCA_964494745.1 uncultured Planctomycetales bacterium
TTCCGGCGCATGCATGCCGCAAACGGCACCACGCGTTATTCCCGCATCGAGAATGTCAGCGAATATCTTTTAAAAGATTATCCCCCGGATCGATACGAGCGGTATCTTAAAGGGCATGAATACTGCTATTATCGTAAAGACATCGCTGCCCTGGCCGGCGCCGGGTACAAATCCAAGCGCCCGGATTTGAATCATTTTCTCCGGCGTCATGCGGTGCGGTTTTTGCCGTTTGACCCGGCCATGTTACCGGTTTGCCGCGGCCTTTACGATCAATGGGCCGCCTCCCGTCGCGAGCGGATGCAGGATGATATTTATTGTCATATGCTCGAGGAAAACCGCAGGGTCCATCAGCTGGTGCTTGAGAATGCCGGCACTCTCGGACTTGCCGCCCGGGCAGTCGAAGTGGATGGTCTTATCCGGGCCTACACCTGCGGGTATCCGGTCAATGACCGCGTTTTCTGCGTCCTCCTGGAAGTGGCTGATCTGGCCATGCGCGGCCTGCCGGTTTATACGTTTCAGCGTTTTTGCGCCGACCCGGAGGTCGCGCGGTATCCTTTTATCAACGTGATGGATGATATCGGTATGGAAAACATGACCCGGGCCAAGATGTCGTTCCGTCCGCGAATCCTTTTCCCCGCTTACGTGATGACGCAGAAATGAAAACCAAGATCGATTCCGACATCTGCCGTTTTGTGATATTCGACGTGGAAACGACCGGACTTTCGCCCCGGGCCGGCGACCGCGTGATCGAGATCGGCGCCGCCCAGGTGGATATCCCGCTCGTGACGGTCCCCGGCAGCCGGGGGCGGGCCTTGGACATCAGGAGGATGTCCCGACGGAAGAATTTTTCGACCCTTCTGCAGGTTGACCGGGAGGTCTCCTACGGTGCGTTCATGGTCAACGGCATCACGCCCGGGATGCTGGAAGACGCGCCCCGGGCCGAGGAGGTCTGGCCGGAATTTTTGAAATTTATTTCCGGGTCCTGCCTGATCGCGCATAACGTGCGGTTCGATCTTTCCTTTCTGCTTCACGAGCTCGGCTTGTTGAAATTAAATTTGCCCGCGAGCCACTTTCTCGACACGGTCCGGCTGGCGCGGTACCTGCTGCCGGAATTGCGGCGTTATTCCCTGATGTCTTTGGCTCATTTTCTGGAAGTGGGCCGCGTCCAGGAACACCGCGCCATGTCGGATGTCGAGATAACCTTTGAGGTTTTTCGGGCCCTTTTGGCCATGGCCGACCGTCGGGATTTGTGCACCCAAGAAGACCTGCTGCGGGTCAGCGGAGGACGGCACGGCCGCTGAAAGGGGATGAGGCGTGAGCATTATTGAAAAGAAAAGTTTTTCCCTGCGCGGTGATCCTTTTACCGTTTTCGCGGCCTTCCGGCACGAACCGCATGCCTTTTTTCTTGACAGCAGTCTGCGTCATCCGTCCCTGGGCCGGTATTCGTTCATCGGCTTTGATCCGTTCCGGGTTATCCGCGCCGGACCGGGCGATGATCTCTCCCGTTTGAAAAAGAGTTTTCGGCGTTACGCCGTCAAGGACAAGACGTGCCCGTATCCTTTCCCGGGCGGCATGCTGGGTTATGTGAGTTATGATTTTAACCCGGCCGCCGGTTCGGATGAACGCATGCGCAGGAAATCCGATCCGCGTATTCCGGGTTATATTTTCGGCTGTTATGACGCCGTGATCATGATCGATCATGTGGTCGGCCGTCTGACGGTCTTATCGACCGGATTTCCGCACTCAAGCCCGCGTCTGCGCCGGAAAAAGGCCCGTGCCCGCCTGAAAGACATCTGCGCGAAAGTGGAGGATGTGTTGAGCCGTCCGACCGCGGGTGCGCCACCCCGGCGTTCGACGTTGACATCTAACGGGGCGGCGGGTTTGAAAAGCAATTTTACAAAAGGGCAATATCTGCGCGCGGTCCGGCGCGCGCTGGATTATATCCGTTGGGGGGATATTTATCAGGTCAATCTGTCGCAGTGTTTCAGTTTAAACGGCCGTGACCGGGATGCCGTTGAGGTTTACGGCGCGTTGCGCAGGGTCTTCCCGTCGTGTTTCAGCGGTTATTTTGACGCGGGGGATTTTCAGATTATCAGTTCTTCACCGGAGCGTTTCATGCGGATGCGCGGCGGTTTTATTGAAACCCGGCCGATGAAAGGCACCCGCCCCCGCGGCCGGACCGCGGCCGAAGACGGTTTCCAGGCCCGGCAGCTTTTAAAAAGCCGCAAAGATCAGGCGGAATTGTTGATGATCACCGACCTTGAGCGTAATGACCTGGGCCGGGTCTGCCGGTACGGTTCGGTGCGGGTCAAGGAGATGCGAACGTTGGAAAAATACGCCACGGTTTATCAGACCACGTCGACGGTTGCCGGCCGGCTCGCGCCGGGCCGGGATGCCTGGGATCTGCTTTCCGAGACTTTCCCCGGCGGCTCGATCACCGGCTGCCCGAAGATCCGGGCCATGCAGATTATCGATGAACTCGAGCCCACGCCCCGTTCGGTTTACACGGGGATCCTCGGTTATGTCGGTTTTCAGGGGGATATGGATTTTAATATTCTGATCCGCACCTTTCTCAAGCACGGCTCCCGGATCTGTTTTCAGGCCGGGGGCGGCATCGTGGCTGATTCCGATCCGCAGGCCGAGTATGAAGAAACCCTGGTCAAGGCCCGGGCCCTGAAAGAATGTCTGGGTCTATTGAGCAGTCGAGAGGCTTATGCCCCGGTTGTCTGAAAAAATGTTTTATAACGGCCGGGTGATTCCGGTTGCCCGTCATTTGATCCCGGGCCGTATCCGGCAGCCCGGGGTCTTTGAAACCATGCTGTTTGACCGGGGCGTGATTTTTTTTTGGGAACGCCATCTGCGGCGTCTGCGCGCGGGATGGGCCCGGTTAAAATTTTCGGCCTTGAATTTTCGTTTCCGGCCGGTTGTCCGGGAATTGATCCGCTTAAACCGTTTTGATACGGCGCGGGTTCGATTGATGGCCTGGCGGGAAAAGGGACGCCCGCATCTAGCTGTGACGGTTTCGCCCTGGACGGGATATTCTCTCTCCCGGTATCAGCAGGGTTTCAGGCTTGGTTTGGCAGAGGTGCGACTTGACCCGGCCGAACATCCGGCCTCCCTGAAGGCTATGGCATATGCTCCTTACGCGCGGGTGTCTAAGGCGGCGCGGGCCTGGAATAAGGATGATGCCGTGCTTTTGAACGTGCGCGGTGAGGTTGTCGAGACATCCCGGGCGAACATTTTTTTTGTCAAAGGGCGCGAACTTATGACCCCAGGCTTGACTTGCGGATGCCTGAACGGGATCACCCGCCGGATTATGATCGGCTTGGCCCGGCAGAACGGGTTGACATGCCGGTCGGTCAAGCTGGCGGCAGAGGACCTTTTTTCAATGGATGAAATCTTTGTGACGAACTCCTTATTGGGGATTATGCCTGTGAACGCGGTACAGGGGCGTCGTATCGGTCGGCCAAGGCGGCGTCCCGTCACCCGCAGCTTGGCCCGCGCCTACGGCGGCTTTTGCCGGGCTTATCGGAGTCGTTTTAAGAAATTGTGAGTTTCTATTTGCCAGGGGGCTTTGGGGTGTTTATAATACAAACTATGAAAAATAATACATATATATTATTTTTGGCTGCTTTAACGGCAGGCCTCGTGTCCGCATCTGCGGCTTTGGCTCAGGAAGAATCCGAAGTCCTCACGCCGCATACCGTTAAGCAGTTGACGCCGAAGGAGTGGCAACAGACTGTTAAAGATATCAAATCGCAGACCAAAGACCTCTTGGGGCGTTACGATCAGCTTTTGAACGAATATAATTTTTTGTCCGATGAGATGGCCGTGATTCAGCAGTCGTTGACCTCATTAAAACGGGAAATCCGCGATCAGCAGGAAGAGAATCAGCGCCTGCGCAACCGCCGCAAGGATGAATATTATTACACCGACGCGTATCAGGATGAAAAAAGAAGTTTGGAACAGAAAATTTCCGGTCTGGAAGACGGGAATCTTGAGCTGCGCGAAAAGTTGCAGGTGATCGAGAAAGAAAACGCGAGATTGCAGGAGCGTTTGTCCGGGTTACGTGACCAGAAACGGGAATTGGTGTTGGATATCAAACTGCACAATTTTGTTCAGACAGAAGAGCTTGAGGTGGAGAGCGAGGAGATCCAGTCTTTGCAGCGGGATTTGGCTATGCATGAAGAAAAGGAACGCAAACTGACCGAGATCCGCGAGGATTTGGAAGAAAAACTTAAGGTCCTGCCATACGGCATCGAAAAGATCCGTCAGGAGAATCGTGAACTGGCCTCGCGGATTGACGAGGTTAAGTCCCAGCGCAAGGAGATGGAGCGGGATATCCCGGCCCTGATGAAGGAAAACGAGCAGTTGGAGAAGGCCTTAAATGAGATGCCTCCGGAGTTGCTCAAGGAAAAGGGCGTGCTGGAAAAAGAGGTTACCAAGCTAGAGCGGCAGCTGGAAGGCATCCGTGACGAGATTGAAAAATCCGCCGAGGTCCTGGAGCGCAAGAAACAGATCATGGATGAAATCAAGGCCCTGGATGAGCAGAACCGCGAACTCCGCACCCAGGTGACCGATTTGGTAGGACAGATCAACGAGGTCGAGCAGGAGATCCAGGCCATGGAGCCCGAGCCGCCGGCCGCCGACGCGCCGCCTCAGGCCGGCGAAGGAAAGGAATAACAATGGATGACATCCTTGAGATCCTGTCAAAGGATGCCCGCATCACTCCGGAAGAGATCGCGCGGCTGACCGGGCGAACGGCCGCCGAGGTGCGAAAGGCCATTCGCCGTTATGAAAAAGACGGCGTGATTGTTAAATACAATACGGTGATCAACCACGACATTATTCGCGACGCCAACAGTTTCGTCCGGGCGCTGATCGAGGTCAGCGTCGAACCGGAAAAGGATGTGGGATTCGATCATCTGGCCGAACGGATTTACAGCTTCCCGGAGGTCACATCCTGTTATCTGTTGTCGGGCACGTATGATTTGCTGGTCATCGTCGAGGGCGAAAATATTCAGACCGTTTCCAATTTTATTGCTTCGAAATTGTCCTCCATGGCGCATGTGCGCCAGACCACGACCCATTTTCTGCTGAAGAAATATAAAGAGGACGGGCATATCTTCACGAAAGGCAGAAAACGCAAGCGCCTGTCGATTTCGTATTGAACGCCGTCACCGTGTCTTTTTTTGTTCACCCCGTCTTGCGGCGGGGTGTTTGTTTAAAAGATTGAAGATGAACGGATATTTAATGGCACTCATAAAAGGAAAGAGGGAGGTCCTTCCCTTTAACAATCCAT
>CAZBSU010000144.1:0-5271 GCA_964494745.1 uncultured Planctomycetales bacterium
AGGCGCCGATGACTCCCTGGCGGACGAACTCCCGGTTGCCGTCCTTGATCCCCATGACCCGAAACCGGCCCTGCCCGCGGCATTGATCGAACAATCCCCCGCCTACCATTTGACCATTGATCCAGATTTGGATCAGGCCGCCGCGCAGGAATTGTTTTTTGAGATTGGTGTATTCTGCGATCAAGGCGCTTTGGGTAAACCGGGTTCGGATGAAGGGCCGGTAGAACTCATGGTAAAAAATGTCAAAATTTTTGAGATCGTGACTGAATGTGTGGGTGATGTTGTTTTTGACGATCCTTCTGCGTATGTCTTTTAACTGCTGGTTGGTTGTTTTTTTGTCTTCCGTAGGAATGTCCAGAAGCATATCGACCCAGCAAGGCAGGCGGAAGTAATTTTTATTCGTTTCCCGGCCCGTCCGGCAAAAGGGGGTTTCGCTCAGGATCAGGGCTATCCGGGGATGTCGGGCCGCCAGCATCCCGGGGATGGTCCAGGCCCAATGCCGGCCCAGGTCGCGGCGTTGAAAATTCGTTCCGGCGATCCGTTCGGCCATATAAAAAAATGTTCCGCGATTGATGCCGCCGATATACGCAAAGTCTATCCCCGATCCTTGCCCGGCCGCCGGGCTGATGAGCGCCACCGGAGGATAAACCAGATTGATCAGCCTTTGCATCCCAAAGCCGGTGCGCCACAACAACGAGGACACCTGATGTTGGGCGGCCAGCGGCAAAGCATGATAGATCTTTTTTAAATATCGTTTCATGGGAGGATTCCGTTCCCGGGATGACATCCGTCTTGATTTACCGTCCGCTATTAATACTCAAATATAAGTCATAAATATCACTGTGTCAATCTGGACAAGATGCTAAACCCGATACTTGTTTTTTTTAAACATTTATTATAATATACATATGACTTGCGGCCGTTTTGAACGAAAGATTCGGCAGGATTCCCAACTCATTAATGTTTGGCGGGTTGCGGCCAAGAAAGGGCGTTGCCGTTAGGCACGATCAGGCCAGATCCGCATCAACCGCAAAGGAGTTTTTATGGGTCCCGAAAAGTCCAGCCCCGTCAAGTCTACACAAGCCCGTTTCCCGTTTTATACCTTTCGCGATTACGTTTCGGTGCTATTCCGGCAAAAACGGTCTATCCTCAACGTCGTGATGCTGGTGGTCTTGGGGGTCTTGACGGTCTTCACACTGGTGACGCCCGTGTATGAGGCCAGTGTTAAGATGCTGATCACCCGGGACCCGCAGGATCCGTCCTTTTATTATCGCGACCTGGCCCGCACCCGCACCGGCCGGGAGGTCTTGACCCAGGGGGAGATCGTCAAATCCGCCCCCGTGCTCGAACGCGCCGTTGATGCTTTGAAACTGCACGAACGGTCTTTGACCTATGAGATGGAGTATGCCGCGCCGCTTAAAGATCTTTTGATTGTGATTCGTAATATGCTTAGCAAGGCCGAATTAAATCAGTATTCTGTGATCCAGCGGCAGACGATCCGGTTCCGGGACGCCGTGGAGGACTTACGCCGGCGTATCCGGGTTGAACCGGTCCCGTATACCGATCTTTTTACGATCAATGTCGGCGAGTTCGACCCTGTCGCCGCCGCGGCCGCGGCCAATGTCATCAGCCGTTCGTATATTATTTTTGATATGGAGCAGCAATTGGCCAGCCTTGCCATGCAATACGGTGAGGATAACAGCCGCGTCAGGCAGCTTCAAAGAGAGATTCGCAAGATGTCCGTTAATCTCAGCGGAAAACCCCTCTCGAATATTGAGGCCATCGGACCGGGTCATGTCAAGGTTATCGAACAGGCCAAGGTCCCGCTCAGGCCGGCCGGCCCCGGGAAATGGCTGATTGTCCTGTTGAGTCTCCTGGCCGGTTTGATTTTGGGATGCGGTATGGCCTTTATCACGGAATTTATCGATCCGACTTTCAAATCACCCCAGGAAGTCGAACGCGAACTCAAGCTGCCGTTCTTGGGATCCATCCCGGCGCAACAGCCCGGCAGTCATGATCTGATCCCGCCCGACATGAAACGCGGCCTGACGGTCCAGTTTTACCAGATTCTGGCTGACCAGATTTATCTCTTGATGCAGGACAAGAAACTGAATACCCTGCAGCTGACGTCGCCGACGCATCAGGAGGGCAGCGATAAGGTCGTGGCCAACCTGGGTTTGATTTTGGCGCAACGGACCGGGAAAAAGGTGGCGGTCATCGATGCCAATCTCCATAATCCGACGATGCAAAAGATTTTTCAGCTCGAGAGCCGCAAGGGCTTGGCCGAGGTGCTGGAAGGCCAGTTGCCGGCCGCGGACGCCCTGGTCGAGGTTCGGCCGAATCTGCATGTCTTGAGCGCGGGGCAGAGCGAGACCAATCCGGTCATCCTGTTTGACACGAGCCCGCTCGAGCAGATCCTGGCCGAGCTGCACAAGACCTTTAAGATCATTCTTGTCCACTGCCCGAATCTCCGCTCGCATCAGGATGCCGTGGTCATGGGCTCGCATACCGCGGCGACGATTTTGGTGGTCAAAGAGTCGGTGACCCGGCGCCAGGTGGTGAAACGCGCTTTGTATTCTTTCACGGAAAGGGACGTCAACATCCTGGGGGTGATCCTGAACGACCGGACCTTCCCGATCCCGAAGTTCGTTTATGACCGGGTTTGACAGGGCGTTTGAGTCATGGCGAAGACGAATACCTAACTCCTTAAGACAGAAAGGGAGCATAAGATGAAATTGATCAGGTTCCGCATCAAAAACTACAAATCCGTTATCGACAGCGGATTTTGCACGCTGGCCTCTGATCTGACTATTTTGATCGGTAAGAATGAATCGGGCAAGACATCGGTCCTGGAGGCCTTGCGGGATTTTGACCGGGAGGTGGGCCGTTTTTCGGCTGAGGTGTATCCTTTGGACGGCCGCCCGGATGAGCCGTCGGTCGAGATGCATTTTCAGATCAGCTCCGAAGAGCTCAAGGCCATTCAGCAGGAGGCCGGCGTATCCCTGGATCAGGAGATCAGGGACAGGATCCTTAAAGATGGGCTGATCCTGTGCAAGGACGGTCAGGGCCGGTATAGTTTTGCCGACGAGGCCCTGGAGGCGGTCGGTTTGGGGTCAGATCAGGGCGGTCAGGCCGAACAGGCGCCCCCGCCGCTCACCCCGCTTAAGACGGCCAAGGAAAAATTATTTGAACTCCTGCAGGGGCATCATCTGCCTGATATCAATCTGACCACCAGCCCGCAGGAGATACAGAAGACCTCCAAAGAGGTGGTCAGGAATGTCAAAGGCATTTTGACGCGCATTCAGGATGAGGGCCTGCAGCACAGGATCGTCGAGCATCTGCGCGGGTTTATCAAGGAGGTCGAGACCCTCGGCGGGGTGGAGGTCTCCCGGCCGTTGACCCTGGCCAATTATTTTGCGCAACGGGTTCCGCATTTTATTTTCTTTAACGAGTTTTCCGATGTCCTGCCGTTCGAGATCCCGATTGCACGGCTCAAGGAGAATCGGGCGGTGTGCGATTTTGCCAAGGTCGCGGGTCTGGACCTCGATCAGGTTATGGCCGTGACCGATCTGCAGAAACGCATCAATCTCCTGAACCGGCATTCGGCCGGCGTCAGCGGGGACTTCCTGAATTACTGGGAACAGAACAAGGTCGAGATCATCGTCAAGCCGGAGGCGGACAAACTGTTGTTCGGGGTGCGCGATTGCGAGACCACCAATTTTTTTAAGGTCGAACAGCGCAGCAAGGGTTTTCAGTGGTTCTTGTCGTTTTATCTGCGTCTGCAGGCCGAGGCCGGGCCGAACAATATTATCATTATCGATGAGCCGGGCACCAATCTGCACGCCCTGGCCCAGAAGGAGCTGATCCAGATCCTTGTCGACAAGATCGCCCCGGCCAGCCAGGTCGTTTTCAGCACGCACAGCCCGTATCTGATTGATCCGGAGCGGCAGGACCGCGTGCGGCTGGTGCAGAAGGATTCCGCCCACGGAACATTGTTGCGGGAGATATCCGACGCGGCCGCCGACGAGGAGACCCTGCATCCGCTCTTGACCGCCCGCGGGGCCGACCAGGCCCAGCCGCTCATTGAGCCGGGTTCGCACAATGTCATCGTGCAGTGCACCAGCATGTATTATTATTTCAAGGCCATCACGGCCCTGATCCCCAACGAGCTTTTGAGCGATGTGAATTTCGTTCCCGGAACGGATCAGGTCCAGATCATGCGCCTTGCCTCGCTGATGCTGGGGCAGGACAGCGATTTTATCGTTTTGCTTGAGCCCAATGCTTACGGCCGCAAGATCGCCCAGTCGCTTCAAGAAAAGTTCGGCTTGGACGATGATCGGTTTGTTTTTATATCCGAAGAGGAAGACGTCCTGACCGAAGATCTGTTCGCGCGCGAGGACTTTCATGCGTTTATTTTGAATGCGGCCGAGGATAGCGGCGGGGTCGATTCGAATTCGGATCATCTGCGCAGCCGGGAGATGAATAAGGTCTTGACCGCCAAGGCCTTTCTGGATAAGGTCCGGAAAGATCAGGCCTCGGTGGAGCTTTCCGAAAAAACCGTTGCCGCGTTTCAGATGGTTTATCAGAAGATGCTCGCGAGCCTGGGGCGGCTGCCCGAGCCGGAACAACCGCCCGCGCCTGAAGAACCCGCAGCCGAAGAGACTCCCGAATCTGCCGAACCTGAGCAGGAAGCCAAGGCGGAGGAGGCGGCCCCGGAAAGACGGCGGTCGTTCCTGAATTATTTGAAAGAGCGGATGTGAGATTCGGCCGGAAAGAATTAAGACGGTTTTTATGGATTTCGCTTCTGATTGGCGTGGCAACAGCCGGGTCGGCGGGCGGCGATCCGGTCGGTTCTTGTTCCGCGGATCTGACACCGCAGGCGGTCGAGTCGATCCGGCGCAGCAAACAAACGCTTGCTGACGTTGACCCGGAGCCCTGGGAGAATACCGTCGCGGCCTTTAATCAGACCGCATGTCCTTTCATCCAGGCTGAGATCTTGGAGGCCATGGCGCGGACCTATGCGGATCTGATTAAGGATTATGCCGTGCAAGATCGGGATGCGCGTATCCGGCTTTTTGACAAGATCAAGATGAACATGGCTTACTTGCAGTTTACCGGAGGCGGAAATCGGCCGGCGGGTTCCGGCCTGGATGCCCTGATCCAGAACACATTGAAGGAGTATCTGCCACCGGCTGTCTTATCGCATCCCGAATTCCGGATGGTGATATAGCGGCTAAATTCTTGTGTGAGGCAGGGATAACTTCCGGAATC
>CAZBSU010000145.1:0-5205 GCA_964494745.1 uncultured Planctomycetales bacterium
CATAATAACGCCCTCGCTTTATCTGGCCACCTTGGCCGATCTGCTGGCCTGGTATGTGAGCCGGCTTTTTTATCCGGTTGACGTTCTTTTTCTCTGGTCCACGGAGATGGCGCGGTTTTATGTCCTGCCGACGGTCTTGGGCCTCATGGGTTGGGCTGCTTTGGCCGTCTGGCTGATCTTTCGGAAATGGAAGCAGGGGATCCGCCCCTTTGCCCTGTCGGTCTTTTTGATCGGCCTCTTACCGGCCGGTCTGGCCAGCTTTACTTATGCGCCGACGGTCCAGCCCCTGATCGAACCGCATTGGTTTTATTTTTCCTCGATCGGATTTTTCCTGCTGGCGGCTTTTTATCTGCTGAAGATGCGCGCGTTGATCAAGGGCCCGCTGTGGGCGCTGCTTATTTTGATATTGATCGGGTCCCAGGCCTGGTTGCTTAAGCGCCAGGATGTTTTTTGGCGGGACCAGGAATCGTATTGCCGCTATTGGCTGTCGCTTAACCGGGGTAATCTGACGCCGTATTACTGGCTCGGTAAATCCCTGATGGATAAGAAGGGTGATTACGACGGGGCTGTTCGCGTGTTTCGGGACGGCATTCAGACGACCACGATTTACAATCCCAAGATCCTGGCCGATATGGGTTTTGCCGAATTGATGCGCGGCCGCGATCAGGACGCCTTGCATTATTTGAAACAGGTCTTTAATCTGGATCCCCATCACGCCCCGGCCTACTATTACATGGCTCAATATTATGCCCGTCACGGTCAGCGCCATTGGGCGCGTCTGGCCATTCACAAGGCGATGCGTCTTTATCCAGGTAATCCTGTCTATGAGGCGTTTGCCCGCACGCTTGATAACGAATGAAAGTCTGGATGTGGCATCTTTAGTCTTCAAGAAATACCGTCGCCCGATCGCCTGGATCGGGTGTCTGGTCTTTTCGTGCCTGCTTTTTATCGCCCAGGGGCCGGACCAGCCTTTGCGCATGCTCAGCTGCGCCGAACAGTATTATCTGGGTCAGCAGGTCGCGATGGGGCGGGCCTTATACGGGGATATGGCCTGGAATAAGACGCCGCTTTCCATCTATATTAATAGTCTGTGTTTTGTTGTTTGCGGCAATGCCTTAATCCCGTCCGTTATCTTGACCAGGTTTATCTATTGGGCGATCTTTTTTGCCGGGGCTTGGCCATTATATGGTCTGGGGCGGATTCTTTTGGGGAAGAAGCCCTGGGCGGCCTTAGGGGTTGGTTTGTATCTGTGTTTCCCTTTTGTGCTTCATCATCTGGCCGGGGAGCCTGATTGGCATCTTCCCATGATAACCCTGGGGGTCTATGCGGTCTATGCCAGCGCTAGGTCCAGATATTTTGGGGCGGGGCTGAGCGCGGGCCTGGCTTTTTTAAGCTGGCAGCCGGGATTGATCTTTTTTTTTATTATCATGGCCTGTATTGGGGCCGGGGAGGATAAGCCACGGAGGGCATGGGGGGCCGCCACGGCCGGATTCGGGTTGCCGGTCGCGGTTTTCGTTATTTATTTTCTGAGTCAAGGTATACTCCTGGATTTCATGCGTCTGGCTTTTCTCTCGACCTGGCAGAATATTGCCCAGGGTTTTTGGGATGAGGTGAAAAGGATTCCTCATTACGCCGATTTTTGTTATGCTGTTTACAAGCCGGTTATCGTTTTGAGTGCCGCCGGGGTGATCCTGCACGGTCTGACCTTGGGGCGATCTTGGTCGCAGTTCAGGCAGAAAAAGGCCGAGCTGGGGATAGGTTTGGCGGCTATCCTGACGGTCGGGTACAGCCTGGTTGATTTCCAGCATTGTGATGATTTCCTGGTGTTTATTCCGTGGGTGTCTTTGTATGCGGTGTATCCCTTACGCCACATTTGGGGACTTTCGCCGCGTATGATCAGCCGGCTGGCCGGCGGGGTCCTCATCCTTATTTTCATCGCGGGCATGTCCCGGTCGGCCGGTAATCCTGGGCCGGGGGTGATGCGTTTTTTGGGGCATAGTCCGGGGGCGGCTTTAAGCGGACAACAAGACTCCTTTTTCAGGCTCCTGGGGAAGTGCGGGTTTGAACGGGGAGACAGGATTGTCTGCCTTGAGACCGCCTTGCCGTGTCTGCTGACAGCCCAAGAGAATACCGGCAATAAATACATTTATCTTTTGGATGATTATTACGCGGCGTATATTCGGCAGCATGAGCCCGAGGCGGCTATCCGGCTCGGGGAGGTCCTGAGCAGCAGGGACGCGGCTTTTGTTTTTTTTATGCATGACACATTGGAGCGTCGGCGGCACCAGGAATGGGCCGGCCGTCTGAAGGCCCTCCTGAACGAGAATTATCGCCGGTTAAAGGTTGACCGTTTGGATATCTGGTCGCGGGGGAAAGGTTAAATAAAACCATACGTGAGGTTCATCAGTTATGTCGAGTTTCCCTTCTCTATCTGTCATTATTCCTTTTTATAATGAGGAGGACAACGTGGATTTTGTCCTGGGGGAGATCGTTGATGTCCTGGACGATGGTGATAGGGACTGGGAGATCATTGCCGTGGATGACGGCAGCACGGACCGGACCGGCGGGTTGCTGGCGGCCGCTGCCGGCCGTATACCGCGTTTGCGCGTCTTATCGCATTCCCGCAATTTGGGTAAGGATGCGGCCTTTTGGTACGCCTTCAAGATCTCCCGGGGCGTATGCCTTGTTACCCTGGACGGCGACGGGCAGAATGATTTTCGGGATGTGCCGGCCATGCTGGAAATGCTGGACGGATGCGAGGCGGTCTTCGGTCAACGCACGAAGCGGGAGGATCCGATCCAGAAATTGATCGCCTCCCGTATTGGTTTCTTTTTCCGGCGTCTGGTGCTGGCGGACGACGTGGAGGATACGGCCTGCGGCCTGAAGGTCCTTAAGCGCACGGCCCTGGCCGCGATCCTGCCGGTTGAGGGATTTCACCGGTTTATCCCGTTTATGCTGCGTCAGGCCGGTTGCCCTTACAAGACCAAGTCCGTTCATCACCGGCCCCGCCGGGCCGGGAAGACGAAGTTCTCTTTAAGGCGGGGTTATTTTTTGCGGACGGTGATGGATTTGTTTTTCATGTGGTGGTATAAAAAGAATAATTTGTTGAGGGGCACGTTTACCTGAGAGAAAAATTTTGATGATGGGTAAGCTATAAATGAGTCTTGAATATATCAGAGGTCGGCAAGGTATTGTGGCTCAGACAGTCCTCGCTTCGCTGCGGAACTCGCCACAATACCTTGCCGACCTCTGATTGAATAAATACTCCTGCAAACTTTTAAAATGAACACATAAAGTAAGTGGTGCCCTTGTCAGGGAGGTAGAGGTCCTTTTGATTTTCATTCCGGGATTCATCGCAAAAACATGCTGACATTTTGGACAAATATTACTTTTATTAGTGAAAAAGGATCGTGATGGCATCTCAACCGTATAACCTGATTGACGGACATTTTCAACATTCAAATTTTTTCCGTCATCTCCCGGTCTTTGATGAGATCTATTATGAGGGCCTGGCGCAGCCCAAGGTCCAGGCCTACCGGGCCGTCCGGGAAGGCCAGGCCTGCCGCCTTTTCGGCGTCACGATCGTGCGCCAGGGCGAGGATATCCTCTGGGGCTCGACACGGGACTTGATCGAGCGCAGCGTCCGGGATGTCGCCGGTGCGGTGCAGGGGATCTATCATTTTGATTTGCTGTCTTTTGATATTCACGCCGAGACCCGGGCCTTTCGCCCGGACGAACTGTCCCGCCTGATCCTCAGCCATTCGCTGAAGACCCGTCCCGGCTATCAGCGCCTGATTAAATATTCTTCTGTCTACGGCCTGCTTCAGAAGATCGTTGACGAACCGTGGGGCAAGATCGTTTTCAAGGCCGCCGTCGAGGTGTTCCGCGACAAGCCGTCCTTTTTGTGCTCTCTGGTCAAGCGGCTGCTGCCTGATGCGGGTTTCAGCCGCGAGCCGGTCATTGTCCTGATCCATGACATGAGCCTTACGCCGCTTTGGGACCCGGACAACGAGCTTCAGCAGAAATCCCTGCGGCGTTATCTGGATGGTCTGGCCCGCGACAGTGTCGATTTTTTGCCGGAGATCTATGTGCAGGACAAAAACGGTGCGCGCGAGCTGATGTCAGGCACCCGGGTGGATCAGGCCCCGGCCGCACCACCTGGGAAACAGGATTCCTGTTTCCCGTAGGCCAAGACGAATTTTTCAAAGGGAAACGGATATATGGTCGAATTTGAGGCCTTCATTTGAAGAGCCGTTAACGGAAAGGGGATGGCGTGATCAAACGAATCATGGCAGGCTTTTTGATGATCGTTGTTTTGATGGGGACAAGCGGCTGCGGGTTGGTCAATACGGCGCTCAGCGCCGGGATCGCTTACGGTCTTTATCGTCTTACCAGTGACTAATCCCGGACATGATTTTTTGGGGGATATCCCGTTAAGAGCTAAAAATTTATTTGACAAAAAAGTCAAACGGGTCCATACTTTTTATCGAGATGAAGGAAAGGATTCTTTAGCCGCAAGGTAAAAGATGAACGGCCTTGCGGTCTTTTTTTTATCCTTTTTTGCCGAAGATGTCAGGAACAGGTGAAGGACTTTTATTCCCAATGCCGAAAGCAAGTATGTGGGTCCCGGGGCCGTCGAAACGGCGGTGGCGCCCGGGCGTCAGCCCGTGGGGTTTAGCCCGACGGGTTTTGTCATAAAAATCTTTCACCTTTTTTAGGAAAAGCCATAAAGGAGGATAGTCGAGATGGCCAGAGGTACAGTCAAGTGGTTCAGCAACAAAAAGGGGTACGGTTTTATCGCTGCCGAAACGGGACGGGATGTCTTCGTTCATCACAGTGAGATCCAGGGGACGGGATTTAAGACCCTGGAAGAAGGTCAGACCGTTGAATTTGAGATCGCTGAAGGCCCCAAAGGAGAACAAGCCAAAAACGTCGTGAAAGTCTAAGAAAACCAAGGGGCATGCCACGGGATTCCGCGCAGGCATGCCCTTTTCTTATTATCCCGCCTGTTTGTCCCTGCCGACGGCCTCCGATGAGGGTTATTTTGAAAAGTCTGTGCGCGGAGAGTTTATCCTCGAATGCCGTATTGTTGATTTAAAAAGAAAATTTGTTTGCGTTATTCCCTTGTTTCCCCTATCTTGGAAAGGTAGAATAGTCAATCCTGAAAAAGCCTATTTTTAGGTTTTCAGAATTATAGTTCTTTGA
>CAZBSU010000146.1:0-5169 GCA_964494745.1 uncultured Planctomycetales bacterium
AGGATGCCTTTTTTGGGAAAATCCGGGATATCCCGGATATACTTTTTTAAATCCTTCTCTAATATAGTCCCGCGCAAACGGCGTTTGACGTTAGTGCCCATAAACAAGCCTCCTTCAGAGGATCAATTTGGCTTAAACGGCCCGGTGGAATTCCGGAGCCTGAGTCTGGCCTCCAGCAAAATTTTAACCGGTAACCGGGCCTTGCCCAGGGTGATCTGTTTCAGATGTTCGGCTCCCAGGCGCCCCATCTCCACCAGGGGCTGGTAAACTGTAGATAAACGCACCGGGCTGGCGATATTGAGCGGGTTGTCATCAAACCCGAGCACCGACAAGTCTTCAGGAATACGAAGATCGTGCTTTAAGGCCAGATCAATGATCTCAAGCGCCATAACATCCGAGGCCGCAAAGATGGCGCTGGGGCGGTTTTTCATTTTTAAAAGACGCTGGGCGGCTTCGCGCGCGGGCGTGCGCAGAAAATCACCGTAGGTTTCATAATAGGACGGGACCGACAGGCCGCAGTCCTTCATGGCATCCCGGTATCCGGTCAACCTAAGCGTGCCGGCCTGGGTCACCTGGTCGCCAGCGATCGTGGCGATCTTCTGATGCCCGAGTTTGATCAAATGCTGAACGGCCTCATAAGCGGCACGGTAATTGTCAACGGCAATGCAGTTGATCGGGTCTTTAAGGTGATTGTTCAACACCAATGTCGGGATGCCCCGCGTGATCGCCTTTTTGACGATCTGAACGTCATTATCGATATCCCCGAATATGATCCCGTCGATATAGCGCTGGTCCAACAGGGAGGAATCCAGCCAGCCGCGGTGATCCGACCGGTCGGTAATATGGACTAGCAGATCCACTTTCAGGCGGCTCATGGTCAGGCTGACGCCCTTGATGATCTCCCCGGCATAAAAAGAATTAAAGATGTCCTCAAAGCTGGGGATCACCAGGACAAAGGTCTTCTTGCGTTTGGCGCTCATCATTCCTGCTGGGCCTTGCGTTCCTGAACGATGCCGCGGATCTTCTTGATCGTCGCGGCCTCGATCTGGCGCACGCGTTCGCGCGAGACGCCGAGCTCCTTGGCGATCTCGGCCAGGGTGTGGGTTTGCCCTTCCGTCAGGCCGAAACGCATGTCCAGGATCTTGCGCTCGCGTTCGTTGAGCATGTCCAGAAAACTGTTCGTGCGCTCCTTATTAAAAAAGATCTCCAGCCGCTCATCCGGGCTGACCAGGGACTCGTCCTCGATAATATCCATGACCTGGCCGTCGCCGTCCTCGCCGATCGGGGCGTCCAAACTGGACATACGAGCGATCGAATTCTCCAGGTCGCGGACCTTGTCCACGGTGGTCTGAAGCTTTTTGGCGACCTCTCCGACGCGCGGCTTGCGTTTGAGTTTATGGGTAAGTTCCTCGACGACCTTTTTGTACTTCAGGATCTCCTCGTTCATGTAGACCGGCACGCGGATCAGCTTGCCCTGGTCGATGACGGCGCGGGAGATGCCCTGCTTGATCCACCAGGCCGAGTAGGTCGAAAAACGGAAGCCCTTCTCGGGGTCGAATTTCTCGACACTCTTCATCAGCCCGATATTGCCCTCTTCGATCAGGTCGCTTAACGGCACGCCCAGACCGGTGTAACGCTTGGCGATACTGATGACCAAACGCAGGTTCGACCGGATCATTTTATCGCGCGCCGCGCGGTCGCCCTGGCGGGCCTTACGGGCCAGATCAACTTCCTCCTCGGGTGTAAGCAGAGGAATATGACGGACATCTTTTAGATAAGCCTTAATAGGGTCCATAAATAATTACGATTATACAAGACCGACAGATGCCGGCTGATGTCAATCTTGGATCAGCCGGCATCCCGGACCTTTTCATTAGTGAATGCGTTACAAACGTATTCTATAATTAATCCGCCAAAAAAACAGATAAATTATCGTCTTTTTCCGGAGGCCGATTTTTTTGCTGTTTTCTTGGATTTCGACTTTGGCTTCTTCCCCTGGACAATGGCTGCCTGGGCCGCGGCCAAACGGGCGATCGGCACGCGGAACGGCGAACAGCTCACGTAATCCATGCCGACTTTCTGACAGAAGGCGATCGAATCCGGATCGCCGCCGTGCTCGCCGCAGATACCGACCTTGAGTTTGGGGCGGGTCGAACGGCCGCGCTGGATGCCGATATCGATCAGTTCGCCTACGCCTTCGGTGTCCACGGTCACGAACGGGTCGGCCGGAAGAATGCCTTTTTTCAGGTAATCCGGCAGAAAACCCCCGATATCATCCCGGGAGTACCCGAAACTCATCTGGGTCAGATCATTGGTCCCAAAAGAGAAGAATTCGGCTGTTTCGGCGATCTGGCCAGCCGTCAAGGCCGCGCGAGGGATCTCGATCATGGTCCCGTACATATGCGCGACCTTCTTGACCCGATATTTCTCGCACACCTCGTTATGGATGCCGAGCGCAATCTCTTTCTGATCGGCCAATTCGTTCGCGCTGCCGACGACCGGGACCATGATCTCGGGGGCGACCTTCTTGCCCTCCTTAATACATTCAGCCGACGCTTCTAAAATGGCGCGGATCGACATCTCGGTGATCTCCGGATAGGTCACGCCCAAACGCACCCCGCGATGGCCCATCATCGGGTTGGATTCCCGCAGCAAAGACGCCCTTTTCTCAAGCGTCTCCATATCTATCCCCAAACTCTCGGCCAGATTCTGCAGGGCCTCTTTGTTGTGCGGGACGAATTCGTGCAGCGGCGGATCCAAGAGGCGGATCGTGACCGGCAGTCCGTCCATGGCCTCCAGCGTGTCCTTGATATCCTTCTTGACGAACGGAAACAATTCGTCCAGGGCCTTACGGCGTTCGGCTTCTTCCTTGGACATGATCATCTTGCGCAGCAGGAACAGCGGCTGCTCGGAATTCTTGCCGTAAAACATATGCTCCATACGGAACAGGCCGATGCCCTGGGCCCCGTAGCTGCGGGCCTTGGCCGCATCTTCCGGGGTATCGGCATTGGTGCGAATCTTCAGCGTGCGGATCTTGTCGCACATCTTAAGAAAATCATTCAGCATCTGATTTTCTTCGGCCGCGTCGATCATCGGCAGTTGGCCTTTGTAAAAGGTCCCCTTGGTCCCGTTGAGCGTGATCCAGTCGCCTTCCTTCAACGTCGCATCGCCGATGGTCATGGTTTTTCCGTCCACATTGATCTCGATCTCGCCGCAGCCGACGATACAGCATTTGCCCCAGCCACGCGCGACCAATGCCGCGTGCGAGGTCATACCGCCCCGGGCCGTCAGGATAGCCTCGGCGGCCCGCATCCCTTCAACGTCCTCGGGATTGGTCTCTTCGCGGACCAGAATAACCTGTTTCCCGTTCTTCTGCCATTCAACCGCATCATCAGCGGTAAATACGATCTGGCCCGATGCCCCGCCGGGACCAGCCGGTAAACCGGCACCCAGTTTCACAGCCTGTTTTTCCGCATGAGGATCAATGATCGGATGCAGAAGTTCATCCAGCTGTTTCGGGGTCACGCGAGTCACGGCCTCTTCGGGATTGACCATCTTTTCTTTGACCATCTCCACGGCCATGCGCACCGCGGCCGGCCCATTGCGTTTGCCGATCCGGCACTGCAGCATGTAGAGTGTCCCGTCTTCGATCGTGAATTCGATATCCTGCATATCGCGATAATGGCGCTCCAGCCGGCGGCGGATATCCTCAAGCTGTTTATAAAGTTTCGGATGGATTTTTTCCAGCGTCGGTAAATGCGCGTTATACGTTGTTTGTGATATCTTATTGATCGGAGCGGGCGTACGGGTCCCGGCGACAACGTCCTCGCCCTGGGCGTTAACGAGATACTCTCCGTAAAAATTATTCGCGCCCGTCGCCGGATTGCGTGTGAACGCCACCCCGGTCGCGGAGTTGTCCCCGGTATTACCGAAGGCCATAACCTGGACGTTGACCGCGGTCCCCCAGTCATGCGGGATTTTTTCGATATTCCGGTAAGCCACCGCGCGCTTGCCGTTCCAGGAAGAAAAAACCGCGCCGATACCGCCCCAGAGCTGATCCATGGCATTGTCAGGGAATTCTTTTCCCAGGACCTGTTTGATCTTGTCTTTGTAGCGCGAACAGATATTCTTAAGATCGTCAGCGCTCAAATCCGAATCGCTCTTGACCCCGCGGGATTCCTTGACCTCGTCGAGAATCCTCTCGAGCTGTTTGCGCACGCCCTGGCCTTCCGCCGGTTCGATCCCGGCGGCCTTTTCCATAACAACGTCCGCGTACATGGTCAATAAACGACGGTAGGCATCATAGGCGAACCGCTCGTTCTGGGTCTTTTGGCCCAGGCCTTTCAGCGTCTCGCCGGTCAAACCGACGTTCAAAACAGTCTCCATCATCCCAGGCATGGACTTGCGCGCCCCGGAACGAACGGAAACCAGCAAAGGATTCGAAGGATCCCCGAACTTCTTGCCAGTCAGTTTTTCCAGCTTTTTCAGGGCGTCCATGACCTGCGCCTTCAATTCCTTGGGATACTTTTTCTTATCATCATAATAGTAAGTACAGACCTCGGTCGTGATCGTGAATCCCGGGGGCACCGGCAGCCTCAGGTCCTTGTGCCCGGCCATCTCGGCGAGGTTCGCGCCCTTGCCGCCGAGCAGATTCTTCATTTCGGCCTTACCGTCAGCCTTGCCTCCTCCAAACGAATACACATACTTTTTAGCCATCTCTTCTCAACCTTTCGTTTTTTTGTTGCGAATATTGTTAAAGATGATTATCACCTTTTGTTAATAAATTTATCGTCGAGATAATCCTTGAGCCGGTCCGCGCCGATACGCTCCTGCTCCATCGTGTCGCGGAAACGCACGGTCACCTGACCGTCGCTGAGCGAATCCACATCCACGGTGACGCAATAGAACGTCCCGATCTCGTCCTGACGCCGATAGAGTTTCCCGATCGAGGCGGTGTCATCGTAGACGCAGGGATAGCTCGTCTGAAGATCCGTCTTGATCCTTTTCGCCATGGCGACGATCTCGCTGTTTTTCTTCAAAAGCGGCAAGACCGCGATCTTGATCGGGGCCAAATATTTGCTGAAACGCAGGACCACGCGTTTATCGCCACGGACTTCTTCTTCATGATAGGCATCCGTCAGAAAGGCCAAGGCCGCGCGGTCCACCCCG
>CAZBSU010000147.1:0-5159 GCA_964494745.1 uncultured Planctomycetales bacterium
TTTTGAGCACGCGGGTGATATGGGTCTGTCCGATAACCTCGTCGAAATTCAGGGGGCGGTATTTGCGGGCTAAAACGATATACGACATCTACGGAGTTTGAGGTTAAAAGTTTAAGGTTTAAAGTGTGAGGTTTAAAGTGGTGTGGCCGCTTAGAAGTTTTTCACTTTAAACCATGGATCCGTTTCAAGCGGATCAGTTTTTGACGATCCGGTAGGTCGGATAGGCGAAGTTGATGTCGGGCTCGCGGGCGAACACCTTCAGCACTTCACGGCAGATCTTATCCTGGGTCGAACGCCGGGTCTTGGCCTCGGTCAAATAACGGATGGTCAACTCAACACCGCTGTCTTTGATATTGACGTACACGATCGGCGTCAGTTTACCGTAAAATATCATATAACGGTTTTTCATGGCCTCGATCTTGCGCTGGGCCTTTTCGGACAAACCCCGCTCGTGATGCTGGATCACATCCATCAAAAGGTCATGGGCCTTCTGCCAGTCGCTTTCGAACGTGATCAGGATAGGGATCTCATTCCAGATGAATTCAAACCCGCGGCTGTAATTATAATGCTGTGATTTGAAGACGAAACTGTTGGGAATATTGACGATCCTGCCGGTGCTTTGGTCGGCCTTGACCCAATTCCCGATCTCCAAAAGCGAGGTCTGAAACATGCGGATATCGATCACATCGCCTTGCACACCGTTGAATTCGATCCGGTCCCCGGCCTCAAACGGCCGGCGGGTCACGATCAAAAGCCATCCCGCGATGGAAAGGATGACCTCCTGCAGGGCCAGGGCCAGTCCGGCACTGACGAACCCCAAGAGGATGGTGATGGATCCGATATTCTGCAGCCAGATCAGGATCAACCCGATAATAAAAAGAAAATTGATAACATAAACGGTTTGCTTGCGCAGCGTGTGCCGGACCTTGATATCGGCGACCCGGCGGTTGATGACCCGCACAACGACAAACAATAATAAATAAGCGATCAGAAAAACCGCGACCGTATCGCGGATCTTTTTCTGAATCTGCTGCGGGCTTAAATAGAGGTTGGACGGGTAAGATACGATCAGACGGCTTTGCCCGGGCAAGGTCTGGGCCTGCACCGGAACGGCCGCGGAAATAAACAGTATGACAATAAGAAACAGGCCGCAGGTGATGAGATTAACGCGGGGGGTTGGGAAGGGTCTTTTTTTCATGTGCAGTTATGTTACCTGGAATGCCTCTTCTTGTCAATATGACTGCTGAAAATTTAGCCGTCCGATGAAGCCCGGTTGAGGTCCGGCTGGGGTTTCATCGACAGGGCGATCCTGCGGCGCTTGAGGTCGACGCTCAACACCGTGACCTGAACATTTTGATGCAGCGTCACGAAATCCTCGGGCTTGCGGATATACTTATCCGACAGCTGGCTGACGTGGACCAATCCGTCCAGATGCACGCCGATGTCGACGAATACACCGAAATTCGTGATATTGGTCACGACACCCGGCAGTTTCATGCCGCAGGTCAGATCCTCGGGCCGGCGCACGCCTTCCTTGAACTGAAACAGTTCGAATTGCTGGCGCGGGTCGCGGCCGGGCCGGGCCAATTCGGCCCGGATATCCTCCAGGGTCGGCAGGCCGACCGTGTCGGTCACATAGCGGTTAAGATCGATGCGCCGGCGCAATTCTTCGTCGCGCATGAGGTTTCGCACGGCGCAATTCAAATCTTTAGCCATCTGCTCCACAATCGGATAACGTTCGGGATGGACGGCACTGGCATCAAGCGGATTCTCGCTGTCGCGGATGCGCAGGAACCCGGCCGCCTGCTCGATGGCCTTCGGCCCAAGTCCCGAGACCTCAAATAATTCCGCGCGGCTACGGAAACCGTCTTTGTCCCGGCGGTAATCCATGATCGCCTGGGCCCGGCCGGGGCCCAGCCCCGAGACATAGGTCAGGAGCTGTTTGCTGGCGGTGTTCAGTTCGACCCCGACGAGATTGACACAGCTGATGACGGTATCATCGAGGCTCTGCCGCAAAAGTTTCTGGTCGACATCGTGTTGGTATTGGCCGACACCGATCGATTTGGGATCGATCTTGACGAGTTCCGCCAAGGGGTCCATGAGCCGGCGTCCGATCGAGACCGCCCCGCGAACCGTCACATCATAATCCGGGAATTCTTCCCTGGCCGCTTCGGAGGCGGAATAAACGGAGGCCCCGTGCTCGGACCGGATCAGCACGGGGATCGAATCCGGCAGTTTAAGCGATTGAACGAATTCCTCGGTCTCGCGGGAGGCCGTGCCGTTGCCGATCACGATAAACTCGATCCTGAATTGCCCGCATAGGGCGGGGATGACCTGGCGGGCCTCGGTCTGCTGGGCCTGGGAACCCAGCGGGAAAATGGTGGTGGTATGACACAGTTGTCCTTGCTCATCGAGGCAGACGACTTTACACCCGGTACGAAAGGCCGGATCAATGGCCATGATCCGGCGCTGGCCTAAAGGCGGGGCCAACAGCAATTGACGGAGATTTTTCGAAAAGACCTGGATCGCCTCACGGTCGGCCTTTTCCTTTGCCAGCCACCTCACCTCAGTCTCCATGGACGGAGACAGCAACCGCTTGTAACTGTCCTGCAGGGCCAAACGGACCTGATCCGCGGCCGGATTATCGGCTCTGATAAATTGGTCTTCCAGGATCTTCAACGCGGTCTCATCCGGGACAAGCACGCGCAGGGCCAGGATCTCTTCTTTTTCTCCGCGGCGGACAGCAAGCATGCGGTGCGACGGGATCGTGCGCACAGGTTCATCCCAGGCAAAATAATCTTTATAATTGCGCCCCTCCTCTTCCTTTCCGGGAATGATCTGCGAATGAAACCGGCCGCGTTGGAGGAAAAGATCACGCAGCGCACCCCGGGCAGACGCGTCCTCATTGATCCATTCGGCGATGATATCCCGCGCGCCGGCTAAGGCCGCATCAGCGCTCTCGACTTTCTTTTTCGGATCGATATATTTTTCCGCTTCGGCCAGCGGATCCAGGCCCTCCTGTTTAAAAATCACTTTGGCCAGAGGTTCAAGCCCTTTTTCACGGGCTACCGTGGCCCGCGTGCGGCGTTTCGGCTTAAAGGGCAGATAAATATCCTCCAGCACTGTCAGGGTTTCGGCCGCATCGATCTTGGCCTTAAGCTCATCGGACAGCTTGCCCTGTTTGTCGATGCTTTCCAGAACCGTGCGGCGGCGTTTGTCTAACTCACGCAGCTGCCCCACCCGGTCGCGAATCGCGGTAATGTGGATTTCGTCGAGGCTGCCGGTCGCCTCCTTGCGATAACGGGCGATAAACGGAACCGTGGCCCCGCCGTCAAGCAGTTCAACCGCCGCCTGCACCCGGGCTGGCTTAAGATTCAACTCTTGGGCGATGCTTGTGACGTGTTTGGTTTCCATGGTGATTGTCGGCCGGGAAGCGGCCCCGTGGCTTAGCCGGAAGGAACGGACTTAATTATAAAGCAGTCCGAATCTCAGCCCGTATTCCGCGGTCGAATGGTCGGGATCATAACCGCCGATGCAGGAGTTGCAGCTGACGGTTGCACAGGTCCCGTCTACGGTCCAGTAGCGGAAAAAGGGTTCGGCAAAAAAGTCGATGCGCTCGGCGCGCTTGCTCATCCTTAATGATGTCAGAATACCCAAACCGCTGTCGAGGTCGTTTTCCAGCTGTCCCTGGCCGGCGCTGGCGCCGCTGTTATCGCTCATGTCCTGCAATTCGCTGATCTGCTCGCCGGTTAACAGAAAATCCAGTTCAAAGGCAAGTTTAAGTGACCAGTCATTCTCCAGGGACCGGATTGCCTCGATGCCGACGGGAACATACCAATAGGTGAATTCGCGGTCATAACCGCTGTAGGTGCTGGACGTGGCCTCTATGTCTTCCAGCCCGTCATGCAGATAGCGGTAACCCACACCGAAATAAGGCATGAACATCCAGTCATCGGTCCACGGCAGCTCATATCCCAGCAGTCCGCGCAGGCCAAACAGGACATCGTCGGCGTCGTTGTCACCCGAATAGGTTGAACTGTCATAATCAACCGTGCCGAATCCCAACCGCCCTTCCAGGCGAAAGAGATTAAGATTGCTGTCAGGGCTGAAGGACTCTTTAAACGACCGGATCGGTTCATTCTCTTGCCGGCGGAAGGTATAGGAGCCCAGCAGGCCGAAAAAGACACCGGATTCTTCGACATCCTGATCATTGCCGCTGAAGGAATAGCCGAAAAGTTCGGCGCCGATATCCCACGAACTTAAGCTCGGCTCCCACAGGCTGGGGTCATCATCCTCTTTTTGTTTTTGCTCGGATTCCTCAGCCAGGTTAAGCTCGTCGCCGTGTTTCTTGGGATATTCATACGGCGGGCCGTAAACCACGGTGTAGCGTTCATCCGGCATTTCATCGTCAGCATAGACCGGGCGCGGCGCAGGCGGCGGGCTTGAAGGGTCATATTCATCCAGGGCTTCCTGAAGAGCCTCCCAGCGGCGGCGGGAGACCTGAGCGGCGGCGTCTGTGGCCGCCGCCAGCAGGACAACCGCAAAAAAAAGACAAATAATCAGGCCAGGAAATAATAACGAGATGTTCTTTTTCAATATTCCAGCCCCACTCTTATGCCGTATTCATGGGTGTCATTCTCGGGCTCCAGCCCGTAACCGACCGTCACCCCGTTGTAAGTGACGGACGAGACATCCGAGTCCTCGATATGCCAGTAACGGTAAAACGGCTCCAAATAAAAATCAATCAAGGACGTGCTTTTTGTCAGCTTAACCGATCCGCGAAAGCCCTGCCCGTCGTGTTGATCATTCTCCAGCGCGCTGTAACTCGAGCTGGCGTCCTCAAGATGACTGGTTTGAATGCCACGGATGAAATAATCGTATTCTGCTGATAAGGCCAGGCGCCAGGATTGCCCAAAATATTTGGATGCTTCGATCCCGACCGGCGCGTAAAAATACTGCGACTCGCGGTCATAGGTCCAGTAGCCCGTCGATGTGGTCTCTCCTCCGCTGTCATCATAAAGATAACGGAACCCGACCCCGATAAACGGCGTCAAGATCATGTCGCGCGGAAGCGCGATATCATACCCCATCAAACCGCGGATCTCGGCGGTATAATGGTTTTCGTCATCATGGCTGCCGGAGCCTTCCGAAGTATAATC
>CAZBSU010000148.1:0-5120 GCA_964494745.1 uncultured Planctomycetales bacterium
AATTATTGGGCGGGGACAAGACGAAGAACGTCATCCCCGATACCCGTCAGGCCGTGGCCCAGACCCTGATCTCTTACGAGAATTCCCACAAACCCGACGACCTGTGGCATTTCACCACGCCGGACTATTCCAAGCTTAATATCTGGGTTCAGCTCAAAAGCGGGGATAATCGCGATATGGATAAGGTGGTCAAGATGGTCGACAGGTATTTTGTGGATCATCCCCCGCCGTTTCCGGTCGAGAAACGCTGGGCCGGATTGACCTATGTGAATGTGATCTGGCAGGACAATATGGTCGGCGGCATGCTCAAGAATTTTATGGGCAGTTACGTGATCGTGCTTTTTATGATGCTGTTTTTGTTCCGTTCGCCGCTGAAGGCTCTGATCTCGATGATACCGCTGACGGTCACGATCCTTTTCATCTACAGCCTGCTCGGCTTCTTCGGCAAGGATTATGATATGCCGGTGGCCGTGCTGTCAGCCCTGACGTTGGGGTTATCGATAGACTTTGCGATCCATTTTATCCAGCGCTCGAGCGAGCTTTATGATGCGAACGGCAGCTGGCGTTCGACGGCGCGGGAGATGTTCGGCGGCCCGGGACGCGCCATTGTGCGCAATGCCCTGGTGATTGCGATCGGGTTCCTGCCGCTGCTGGCCGCCCCGCTGGTGCCCTACAAAACGGTCGGTTTTTTCATGTTCATGATCATGGCGGTCTCGAGCGTCGCCACTTTATGTATCCTGCCGGCTTTGCTCACGATCAGCCCGAGAAAGATTTTTCAAAAGGCCGAAAAAGGCGTGTTATGCCAGTGCCGGCAATGCGCCCTGGTCGTCTTCTTTGTCGCCGGTGCCGTGGCCTATATCTTATGGGGTTATACGGCCATCGAACATTGGGGCAAGACCCTGATCACGATCCTGGTGATCGTTGCGGCCGGCGGGATGTGCAGTATCCTTTCCCGAAGAAAAATTTGTCTGACTCATAAAGAAGCAGGCTCGCCATAAGTTTTTTTGGCTCAGGTCGCTTCGCTCCAATCGCCTGAAAAAACTTATGGCTCGCCGGAGATGGGTGGAAGCGGAAATCCAACATAAAAAAGGGGGCAGGCTCGCCATAAGTTTTTTTGGCTCAGGTCGCTTCGCTCCAATCGCCTGAAAAAACTCATGGCTCGCCGGAGATTCGTGGCGGCTAAGGTATCAAACGAAAAAAAGGGGCTATTATGAAAAAATTGTTAATTTCGATGCTTTTTAGCGCTGTTGCTGTTTTTACATCGTCTGCCGTTTCGGCTCAGGATTTGACCGTGGATGAGATCGTCCAGAAGGCGCATGATATTGCGTATTACGCCGGACAGGACGGCTATTCGGATGTGCGCATGACGATTGCCGATTCCCAGGGACGGGAACGGATCCGCGATTTCAGAATCCTACGCTATGATCTGGAAGACGGCGGCCGGCAGAAATATTATGTCTATTTCTTCGAACCGGCGGATGTGGCGCGTATGGTCTATATGGTCTGGAAACGGCCGGGCGAAGACGATGACCGCTGGTTGTATCTGCCTGCCTTGGATCTGGTGCGGCGTATCGCGGCCAGCGATAAACGTTCCAGCTTCGTGGGCTCCCATTTCGTTTACGAAGATGTTTCGGGCCGCGGGCTGGATGCCGATATCCACGAATTAGTCGAGACGACCGCCGATCAATACAAGATCAAAAATACGCCCAAGGATACCGGTGAGGTCGAATTTGCCTATTATTTTGTCTGGGTCGACAAAGATAATTTCTTGCCGGTCAAGGCCGAGTATTACGACGGCAACGACGAACTCCTGCGCACGATCGAGGCGGTCACGATCGAAGATATCCAGGGTTATCCCACCGTGGTCCGATCCCGGGCCGAGGATCATGTGCGGGCCGGACATACCGTAATGGAATTCTCCGATGTCCATTACGACGTTGATCTGAAAGAGGATATCTTTGCCGAGCGTTATCTGCGGCGCCCGCCGGTGCAATGGATACAGAGAGACCGATGATTTCAAAGCGATGGATTTTTTGGGCCGGGCTTGTTTGGCTTTTTTCGGCGAGGCATGCCCAGGCGGCCTTGCCGCGCTGGCACGGATTCGTCGAATCGGCCTACGGCCCGAAACTCAGCGATGATCAGACCAAGCGGGACAGCTTTAATCTGTTCGAACAGCGCCTGCAGTTGAAGACGACGTATTTTTTCGATAAGGGATACCTTTACGAAAAAGGCGGGATCTTTAACTTTAAAGGCGATTTCCTGGCCGACGAATATTACAGCGGCAAGACCTCTTTCGATCTGCGCGAAGCCAACCTCTCCTTAAGCCCCTGGCGGTTCATGGATATCAAGATCGGCCGGCAGGTCCTGACCTGGGGCACCGGCGATTATCTTTTCGTCAACGACCTTTTTCCCAAAGATTACATCTCGTTCTTTATCGGGCGCGACGACGAATACCTTAAAAAACCTTCGGATGCGGTCAAGGTCTCGTTGTATCCGTCGTGGGCCAATATCGATTTTGTCATGATCCCGCATTTTACCCCCAACACGACCGCCAAAGGAGACCGGCTGTCGTTTTTTGATCCCTTTCAGGGCGGCATTGCCGGCACCGCCTCCGACCGGCATCTGATCGAGCCGCCGTTTCAGTTGTCGAACAGTGAATACGCCTTGCGGGCCTATCGCAATATCGGGCGGCATGAATGGGCGGTGTATGTCTTCAGCGGGTTTGACAAGAATCCCGCCAGCTATAAGGATGAGGCCGCCCGGCAGCTTTATTATGAGCGGCTGAAGGTCTACGGGGCGAGCGTCCGCGGACCTTTTCTCGACGGGATAGGGAATGTCGAGCTCGGTTATTATCATTCGCGCGATGATGCCTCCGGCGCCGACCGGCTGATCGCCAATTCGCAGTTTAAGCTCCTGGCCGGCTATGCCAAAGACCTGGGCCGGGACTGGCGCGTCGGTTTGCAATATTTCTATGAACAAAAACTCGATTACGGGGATTATGCCGATAATCTCCTGGCGCAGGATTTCATCTTTGACGAGCGCCGCCATCTTTTGACTCAGAGTATCTCGAAACTTTTCAAGAACCAGACCGTTCGGGTTTCGCTTTTTAACTTCTATTCTCCGTCGGGCAGGGACGGCTATGCGCGTCCGTCGGTAGCGTATGACGTAACGGATGCTTTTAAAGTCACCGTCGGGGCCAACCTGCCCTGGGGTGAGGACGACATTACCGAGTTCGGCATGATGAAGCGCAACAAGAACATTTACATCCGTTGCAGGTATAGTTTTTAATTTTTGGGAAGGGATAAAGGTATTGGCGTTTATCCGCACACGAAATTTTTTGCCGTTGACTTCGATTTACAGTTTCGGTCGCTCACCGGCCTGCCGACCGCCAGGCCGGAATTCCCATCGGTCAGTTCCGGCGCGACCTCGCCGTAAATCTTTGTCAATATTTGGCAAAAAATTTCTGATTGTGTGCTTGAATAAACGCCAATACCTTTATCCCCTCGCTCGTTCATAAGAAGGAGAAGAACATGGAAAAGACATTGCGCGGCATCGCCGGATTTTTTATTCTCCTCAGTCTTTTGCTCGCCGCCAAGGTCCATCCGGGCTGGTTATGGTTCACGGCCTTCATCGGTCTCAATCTTTTTCAGTCGGCCTTTACCAACTGGTGCCCGATGATGTGGATATTGAAACGCCTCGATAAGACCCGCTAATCGCCGGGCGTTTGGCCCTCTCCTCGGGGATGTATCTCAAAAAGGTCTTTTTTGAGAAGACACAATATTTATGTATAAATAAGTGTTGACATACAACATATTGTGGTATTATAGTAGTCAGCCACAAGGAAACCAACCCAAACATTTCACTCAAAACTGACAAAGCAGGGGGAGGTATTACATGGAAGCAGTCGGGACTTTGACAAAAATCATCAAACGTAACAGCACCAAGGAAGAGTTCAATGCCCAAAAGATCACCAAGGCCCTGCTCAAAGCCGGTCAGGCCACGGGTGAGTTTGCCGAACCCGAGGCCATGAATCTGACCATCCGGGTTATTAACATTGCCCAACAGTTTTTTGTCGATCGTCCTCCGACCGTAGAAGCCATCCAGGATATTGTTGAAGAAGTTTTATTGACTTCTCCTTATAAAAAGACCGCCAAGGCCTATATCATCTATCGCGATCAGCATTCCAAGATCCGCGAGATCACCTCCCGCAGCCAGGTCGGTCTGGTGGACCAGTATCTCGAGAAACTGGACTGGAAGGTCAACGAAAACAGTAATATGGCCTATTCCCTGCAGGGGCTGAATAATTATATCTCGACCGAGGTCACAAAGATTTACTGGCTGAACAAGATTTATCCGCCCGAGATTCGCGAGTCCCATCGCCGCGGGGATCTGCATGTCCATGACCTGGGCATGTTGAGTGTGTATTGCGTGGGCTGGGATCTGCAGGACCTATTAAGAGAAGGTTTCCGGGGCGCCTCCGGCAAGATGGAATCCCGTCCGGCCAAGCATCTGCGCACGGCCCTGGGCCAGATCGTGAATTTCTTTTATACCCTTCAGGGCGAGGCGGCCGGAGCCCAGGCCTTTTCGAATTTTGACACGCTTTTGGCGCCTTTCATCCGGGTCGATAACCTGAGTTATCGGGAAGTCAAACAGGCCCTGCAGGAATTCGTGTTCAACGTCAATGTCCCGACCCGGGTCGGGTTTCAGACGCCGTTCACTAATCTGACCTTGGATTTGACCGTTCCAAAACACCTGGCCGACGAGGCGGTCATCATCGGCGGCAAGATGCAGCCGGAATCCTACAAGGATTTCCAGGCCGAAATGGATATCCTGAACAAGGCCCTGCTGGAGGTCATGCTGGAGGGTGATGCCAAGGGTCGGGTCTTTACCTTCCCGATCCCGACTTATAATATCACCGAGGATTTTGACTGGGATAATCCCAACATCGAATTGCTGTGGAAGATCACGGCCAAATACGGCATTCCGTATTTTGCGAATTTCGTGAATTCCGATATGAGCCCGGACGATGCCCGCAGTATGTGCTGCCGTCTGCGGCTGGATAACCGCGAGCTGCGCAAACGCGGCGGCGGATTGTTCGGCGCCTCGCCTCAGACCGGCTC
>CAZBSU010000149.1:0-5090 GCA_964494745.1 uncultured Planctomycetales bacterium
TTATCGGGGTTTGGCTGATAAGTGGATTCTTTTTAACAATGCGGGTTCAAAGCCGGAGATTATTGCTAAAAAGCAGAATGCTCATGTTGATGTTGTTAACCATGATTTGTTTGTCAAAATTATGCAAAACGCCGGAGTCGAATTATGAAAAAACGTTTGTCGATATTGGATAAAGCCGAAGCCGCCATGAAAAAGGCTGTGAAAAAAGTCGTTGCCGATCATAAGCGAACTGGCCGGCCTTTAGCCATATGGGAAGACGGCCGGGTCAAAAAGGTTCCCGTCCGGTAATCCGGTTGCTGAATTTATCCAGTTGCGAAACTCGTCCACCTGGGGGGCGGTTATCCCGTAACCCTCTGTAAAAATTATCGTTGCAGAGGGTTTTTTGTTTGAGTATATTATTTATTATGAAACTATTTAAATTCTTCTCCCGGAAGACAAAAGCAAAATGTTCTCCCTTACCATCGAAGCCCATCGGAAAGTTGCCACGAAATTTGAGATTGCAATGGAATAAAATTGCTGCTTTTAATCATCAAGGTCTTGAGTATAAACCTTGCAAGGTGAAATTGCGGGACGGATGATTAACGTGGCAACGCGGTGATGGATGAAGTCCTGAGCCGCGAAAATTGGGGAGAATCGACGCAGGGCGCCTTTTCAGGCGCCCTGTTTGTGCAGTGGGGGGCTGAACGGAAATGCACTCTGATAAACATTAAATAAAATTTTTCAAAAATATACACTCCAATAACGATAGATAATCATGGCTATTGAATATAATCTGGTTGCAATAGATTTTTATTTGAAGTAAAATGCCCGATCCCGTCAGGCCGCACTCCCATTGAACGAATCATGGATTGAATGAAGTCTATGGAACAGCGATCTCAATTTAAGGCCAACCTGACCGACGGCCCCATCGGCAAGGCCCTTTATCAAATGACCTTGCCCATGATCGCGGGCATGCTGGCCATGATGATCTTCAACATCGTTGACACCTATTTTGTGGCCAGGCTGGGGTCGATCCCCCTGGCGGCGATGGGGTTCACCTTCCCGGTCGTGTTCACGGTCGGCCATGTCGCGTTGGGGATCGGGATCGGCGCGTCTTCGGTGATTGCCAGAAAGATTGGAGAGGGCGATGGGGAACAGGTTCAGCGCATCACGACCGATAGCATTCTGCTTTCGTTTATTGTCGTGCTCGTCACGGCCATCCTGGGCTTTTTCACGATCGAGCCATTATTCCGCCTGATGGGGGCCAGCCAGGAAACCACCGGATATATCATCGGTTATATGCGTATATGGTATGCGGGTGTCATTTTTGTCGTTGTGCCCATGGTCGGCAACCACGCCATGCGGGCCGGCGGCGACACCCTGCTGCCGGGGATCATTATGGGGATCGGGTCCGTGTTAAATATGATTTTGGACCCGCTGTTGATCTTCGGCTATGCCGGGTTGCCGGCCATGGGGATTCGCGGGGCGGCCCTGGCGACCGTTATATCGCGCGCCACGACCCTGGCCCTGGCCTTATGGTTTCTTTACGCCAAGAAAAAGATGATCACCTTCCGGCCGGTGCCCGTGTCAAAAATCATCCGCTCGTGGCTGGCCATTTTGCATGTGGCGTTGCCGTCAGCCCTCTCGATGATGGTACCGACCGTGTGCCTGGGCATCCTGACCTGGATGGTGTCCGGGTTCGGACAAAAGGCCGTGGCCGGTTTCGGCGTGGCCGGCCGCGTTGAAGGACTGGCCCTGGTCTTGTTTATTGCCTTATCAACTGTTTTTGGCCCGTTCATCGGCCAGAATTACGGGGCGTTGAAGATCAGCCGTATCCGCAAGGGCCTGACCAAAGTCATGAATTTTTCCTTGGGATGGGGGACTTTCCAGGCTATTATTCTTTTTATGTTGGCCGAGCCGATCGCCGGCTTGTTCGATAAAGATCCTCAGGTCATGCGGGTGGCCGTCCTTTACCTTAAAATCGTTCCGCTGACGTATGCATTTGTCAGTATTGTGTTCCTGATCTCATCGGCTTTCAACGCGCTCGGACACCCGGTCCCGGCCATCTGGCTGATGCTGATCCGGCTTGTCGCGTTGCACCTGCCTCTGGCGTGGATCGCCAGAGATCGTTTCGGCCTGGCGGGCTTTCTCTCTGTGCATTATCTTTCCGGCATCGTCTCGGCCGTTATCGCGATCCAATGGCTACGCAGCTGGCTGAAAAAGAGCCAGATTGCAGTTGCAATCGCGGCAGCCGAGCCTGGTTAACGAAAAAGTGTCCCGGGCTTTCTTAAAAAATCTAATTCAAGCTTTTTTTAAAAAGTCCGGATTATATAATATAACAAGCGCGGATATTGGGATCGGCTGAAAAGGCTTTTTTTACACAAAAAAGGATCGTCATAACGAGATACAAGCATACGCCGGAACTTAAATATTTTTGTCTTGTCCTTATATCACTGGGCGTTGCTGCATGCTCTTTTAGGGGCAGGCCCTGCCCTGATGTCGCCCAGCACGTTGCGGGCCCCATGAATCCTCATCGGACCGGAATACCCCGTCCGGACGCCTATACGTCCGGCCGAGCCTTGCGAAACCGTGATTGTGATGGCTTGATCGCTCGGGCCGATAAGGCCCTGAGGGATGAACAATACGTTGAAGCCGACTCATTATATCGCCTGGCCCTGGATTGCGCCCCGAAAGCCCCTGAGGTCTGGAATAATTTTGGGACAGCCAATTATAAGGCCGGGCGTCTTGAGACGGCGGATTGCGCCTTTGTCGAGGCCATCGAGCTGGATCCCGATTATTTGCCGGCATGGCTCAATTTGTGTGTTATGGCGAGGGATAATGGAGACCTTCCCCAGGCCGTGGAATATCTTCAGAAAGCGGATACCCTGCCTCCCGTTGATGACAAGACTAGCGGATTGCTGTATACCTTGAAGAGCGAACTTGGCATGATCACCGAATACGATCCATGACATCCAAACGCCAAGCCGTGGTGTTTGGCGGGCCGTTGCGGGCGTGTCATACGACGCCCGCAAAAAGGCATATGGCCCGAAAAACAAGCCGAAAAAAACAAAAAACAAAAATAAAGAAATAAGAAGGAGGATGTGATGAAAAAGACATTTATTATGATCGCTTTGTCGTTAGGCCTGAGCACCCAGGCGTTCGCGCAATCCGCGCCGGAGGTCGTTCGTGAAACCTTACAGGCTTATCAAAACAAAGATGCCAAGCTGTTAAAAAGCCACATGGTCGGGATTTTTAAGACACTTATTACCGAAGATTATTTTGAAAAATCGGATGTTCAGAAATACATGGATTCGATCGAAAACTGGGACGGGACCATCAAAGAGATTCGGTATCAAAGTGGTGATATCGCCGGGGTCGCCATGACCACGGCCTTGGCGTATTATGCCGATCCGGCGGAGAATCCGGATGAAATATACGCCCTGGCGCTCTCGAGCAAGGATCAGAAGAACTGGGTCCTGGTCGGCGACGGGCTTGTCATGGAATCCCGGGAGGAATTCGACACATTCAGCACGGACATTTCATCTGCGACGGCTGTGCCGGAGACCGTCCCCGCGCAGGATTTTTCGCTCGAGATGGCCAGCGGTAAGACATGTGACAATGTCTCCGAAGAAAAGCTGAAAGCGGCCGTGGACCGTCTCGATGACGACAATTTTTTCATGATCCTAAAGAACGGTGAAAATTTTATCCAGGCCGCTTACTCCGAGCAAGGCTATGATATCCAGTATAAGGACGATCAGGCGCAATATGTCGCTCGGGAGTATCTCCCGAAGGAGAAAACCGTCGAGGCCTTCATCAGTTATTTCCACGGGGATGATACCTGGAAAGACCTCACGCCCTGGGATAAGATGTAAACCAAAAGGACCCCGGGTATTTCAGGCCGAAATAGCGTAGAGGCAAGAAGAGAAATTCCATGATCCCGAATTATGCCGTTTGGGGATTGATATTCGTTATCGCCTTTGTTATGGCCATGACCGGCCGCGGGGGCGGGAATTTTTATGTCCCGGTCTTGATCGCCACCGGGTTCACGATGCACGCGGCGGCGACCGCGGCTCAGTTTGTTTTATTTTGCTCGGCGGTTTCGGCCTTGTTGATCTTTGAGAAAGGCAAGGCGGTCGATTGGAAATTGGCGCTGGTTATCGATCCCCCGACTGATGTCATGGCGTTTGTCGGCGGCTATTACGCCCATGCCTTCAGCGGCGGCCTTTTAAAATTTGTTTTCGCGTTGTTGCTTGTTATGGCCGGGCTTCTCATGCTTTATCCTTTCCCGGAAAGAAGCGGCATCCAGCGCCCGCGTTTCGGCTTGTGGCGGCGCGAATTCGGCGGGCATAACTATGTCGTTAATCTGTGGCTGGCGATCCCAATCACGGCCCTGACAGGCCTGATGGCCGGCATGGTCGGCATATCCGGCGGGAGCTTCAAGATACCGCTCATGGTTCTGGCGTGCGGTGTCCCCATGCGCGTTGCCGTAGGAACGTCTTCGGCCATGGTCGCGGTCACGGCCCTAATGGGATTTTGCGGGCACGCGGCGGCGGGGGATTTTGATCCGCATTGGGTGGTTCCCTTGATACTGGCGGCCGTGCTGGGAGGATTGATCGGGGGTAAGGTTTCCTTGAAAACCCGGCCGAAGCAACTCAAGCGCGTCTTTGCCTGGACGACCCTTGCCGCGGCCGTATTTATGTTTGCTAACGTTTTTCTTTCGGGTTAAAATATTATCTTAAATAAGCAAAGCTGGCTTTATCCGGCGATCATATTCCATGGAGAAAGGGATCATCATGAAAAAACGTGCCGCTGTTAAACGGAAAAAAACGAAGACCGGCAAAGGCTCCAAGAACACAAGGATAAAGGCGGCCGGCAAGGCCCCTAAAACCAAGCGGGCCTCAAAAAACGCCCGGTCCGAGACACCGGCCGAAACGCTCGCCGTCGGACAGGATATTGTAGGCCTGCTGACCATGCTGGTCCAAAAACTGTCCTCTTTTGAGGCAAAGATCGATACGGTCCTCACCAGGGTGATGTCCCAGCCTTTGCCGGCCATGCCCCAGCCGGCGGTCCCACCCCAGCAGCCTCAACGGCGCCATATGCCGAAGTTCCTT
>CAZBSU010000150.1:0-5069 GCA_964494745.1 uncultured Planctomycetales bacterium
ACGCCGAGGTCATGCGTTTTTGCCAGTCGTTCATGACGGAATTATGCCGGCATATCGGTCAGTTCACGGATGTCCCTGCCGGGGATATCGGCGTGGGCGGCCGTGAGATCGGTTTTCTGTTCGGTCAGTACAAACGTATCCGGAATGAATTTACCGGGGTGCTTACGGGGAAGGGGTTGAATTGGGGCGGGTCCCTGATCCGGCCGGAAGCCACGGGCTACGGGGCGGTCTATTTTGCCGAAGAGATGCTGAAGACCCGCAAGGATTCGATTAAGGGCAAGACCTGTGTGGTGTCGGGCTCTGGCAATGTGGCCCAATTCACGGTTGAAAAGCTCAATCAGCTCGGCGCCAAGCCGGTGACCCTTTCCGATTCGTCCGGGTATATTCATGATCCCAAGGGGATCGATCTTAAGAAGTTAGAATTTGTGATGGAATTGAAGAATATCCGTCGAGGCCGGATCAAGGAATACGCGGATAAATTCGGCGTTAAGTATTACGAGGGCAAGAAACCCTGGGGCGAAAAATGCCAGGCGGCCTTTCCGGCGGCGACACAGAACGAGATCGGCGTTGAGGATGCCAGGACCTTATTGTCGAACGGCTGTTCGGTCGTTTCCGAAGGGGCGAACATGCCGACCGTGCCGGAAGGTGTTGATCAGTTTCTCGAGGCCAAGATCCTGTATGGCCCGGGGAAAGCGGCGAATGCCGGCGGCGTGGCGGTCTCGGGACTGGAGATGTCCCAGAATTCTCTGCGCCTGCGCTGGTCCCGGGAAGAGGTCGATCAGCGGTTGCAGGGTATCATGCAGGCCATTCATGCTGCGGCAGCTCAAGCCGCTGAGGATTACGGTATGGAAGGCAATTATGTCGCCGGCGCGAATATTGCCGGTTTTATCAAAGTTGCTGACGCGATGCTGGACCAGGGTGTCGTGTGACGAACCTGTGGATGTCGGCTTTTCCAGCAGATGATGATCAAGCGGCCCGGAACCCCGGGCCGCTTTTTTATACCCAAGAGATCTGAGCGAGAAACCGTGTAACAAAAAGAATAAAATCATCCTCGGCCTTTAAAGGGCGTGATTTTTATTTCTCGACGGGAAAAATATCGCTCGCCCGCATAAATTATCTTGACAAAGGAGACGAAAGTATATATATTCAATAAGGGCAATGAAGTCCCCAAGAGACCAAAGGCGGTTTTTTGGGGATTTTTTTGTGGGCCCGGCCTTCCGACGTTCATCGTCCCCGGCCGTGCGCGCAGGCGCCATAAGGCGTTGAGCGGATTGCGAAACCTTTCTTGTCAAAACTCGAATCCAGCCAGTTCCCCTCACAAATCGATTTTTTATGAAAAAAGCCATCCTTTATCTTGAAGACGGGGCGTGTTTCTTTGGAACGACCCTGGCTGAGTCGGGCGAGACTGCGGGAGAATTCGTTTTCAACACCGCGATGACCGGTTATCAGGAGATCCTGACCGATCCTTCCTACGCCGGTCAGATCGTGGTGATGACCTATCCCCTGATCGGGAATTACGGCGTCAATCCCGAGGACGTCGAGTCGGAGAAGGTCCATGTTAAGGGCTTTGTCGTCAAGGAATTCTGCCGCTATCCTTCCAATTTCCGTTCCACCCAATCCCTGATCGATTATTTGAATGAAAATAAGATCCTTGCGGTGGAAGGCATCGATACCCGCGCCTTGACCAAACACCTGCGTGAAGCCGGGGCCATGAAGGGCATCATCTCAACCGAGGAATTCGATACCTCCCGGCTGGCACAGAAACTTAAGCTGGTGCCTGACATGGTCGGCAGTGACTGGGTCAAGGAAGTCACGGCTCCCAAAGATTACCTTTACAATGAGAAAAAGGGCACCCAATACAAAGTCGCGGCCATCGACTGCGGGATCAAATGGAACATCCTGCGGATCCTTGCCTGTCTGGGGTGCCAGGTGCATGTCTTCCCGGCCACGGCAACCACGGAGGAGATTCAGGCCGTCAACCCGGACGGATTGTTCATATCCAACGGCCCCGGCGACCCGGCTGCGGTCCCCTATGTCGTGGACACCGTGAGGTCTTTTATCGGCAAGGTTCCGATTTTCGGGATCTGTCTCGGCAATCAGATCGTGGGCCTGGCCTTGGGCGGCAAGACGTATAAACTGAAATTCGGTCATCACGGCGCTAATCATCCGGCCATGGATAAACCGGCCGGCCGCATCTCGATCACGTCCCAGAACCACGGATTCTGCGTGGATTATGACAGCCTGAATAAGAAGGAGGTCGAGATCGTCCACGTCAACTTGAACGATAAATCGGTCGAAGGCTTGAGGCATAAAAAATATCCGGTTTTTACGGTCCAGTACCATCCTGAAGCCGCGCCGGGACCCCATGACGCGAGATATTTGTTTGAGGAATTTGTTGCCATGATGAAAAAAGGTCAAAGGTGAAAGGTTAAAGGGGTTCGCCGAAGGTCTTTTTGTGCTCCCCGGACCGCCGCCTCCGGCGTCAGCCGGGACGGGCAGGTCGCTGCGCTCCAATCGCACGTCAAAGACCTTCGGCTCGCTTGCGGTACTTTGTCACTGTCCCGTTGAGTATCGATCAAAAAAAGAAATTTGAATTTTAGAAGGCCAGCCAATAATGCCTAAAAGAACGGATATTCATAAAATTCTTATCATCGGCTCCGGGCCGATCGTGATCGGCCAGGCGTGTGAATTCGACTATTCCGGGACCCAGGCCTGCAAGGCCCTCAGGGAGGAGGGTTTCGAGGTCGTCCTGGTTAATTCCAACCCTGCCACGATCATGACCGACCCCGAGATTGCGGATCACACTTATGTCGAGCCCCTGACCCCGGAATATCTGGCCAAGATCATCGAGAAAGAGAAGCCCGACGCCTTGCTCCCGACGCTCGGAGGACAGACCGGGCTCAACCTGGCGTTCCAGCTTCATGAGCAGGGGATATTGGAAAAACATAACGTCAAGATGATCGGCGCGGATTATGAGGTGATCAAGAAGGCCGAGGACCGTGAATGTTTCAAAAAGGCGATCCTTAAGATCGGGTTGGAGGTCCCCAGGAGCGCGTTCGCTTATAATATGGAGCAGGCGCGCCAGGCCGCGCAGGAAATCGGATTCCCGCTTATCATTCGGCCCAGTTACACCCTGGGCGGGACCGGCGGCGGGTTCGCGAACAGCATGGAAGAGTTCGAGGCCGTGGCCGCGTTGGGGATCGAGAGCAGCATGGTCAAAGAGATCCTGATCGAGGAATCCGTGGTGGGATGGAAGGAATACGAGCTCGAGGTTATGCGTGACAATAAGGATAATGTGGTTATCGTGTGCTCTATCGAGAACCTCGATCCCATGGGCGTCCACACCGGCGACAGCATTACGGTGGCCCCGGCCCAGACCCTGACGGACAGGGAATACCAGAATATGCGCGACGCCTCCTTGGCCATCATTCGTGAGATCGGGGTGGAGACCGGGGGATCGAATATTCAGTTCGCGGTGAATCCCGCGGACGGGCGCATGGTGGTGATCGAGATGAATCCGCGCGTGTCGCGCAGTTCCGCCCTGGCCAGTAAGGCCACGGGTTTTCCCATCGCCAAGTTCGCGGCCAAACTGGCGGTCGGGTATTCTCTGGACGAGATCCAAAATGACATCACCCGGGAGACGCCCGCCTCCTTCGAGCCCACGATCGATTATTGTGTGGTCAAGATCCCGCGGTTTACTTTTGAGAAATTCCCGGAAGCGCAGGATATCTTGGGGGTCTCCATGAAGTCCGTGGGCGAGACCATGGCCATCGGCCGCACCTTCAAGGAGGCCCTGCAAAAGGGACTGCGCGGGTTGGAGATCAAACATTTTGGGCTGGACAATAAACGTGATTATAAGGATATCCTCGACGAAAAGATCCGGCATCGGCTGAAGGAACCCAATGCCTCGCGCATATTTTATATTAAATATGCCTTCCAGAAGGGATACAGCCTTGAAGACATCTTCAAGTTGACCGGGATCGATCCCTGGTTCCTGGCGCACATCCAACAGATCCATGATTTCGAAGATGAACTGGCCAAAACGCTTGCCGGGAATAAGCCTCCGGAGGAGGAATGGCTTAGAAAGGCCAAGCAATACGGTTTCAGCGATGCCCAGCTGGCGCTCATGATGAAGACCGATGAAGCGGCGGTGCGGGCCCTGCGTAAAAAGATGGGCATTACGGCCACGTTCAAACTGGTGGACACGTGCGCTGCCGAATTCGAGGCCTATACCCCGTATTATTATTCGACCTATGAAAGCGAGTGCGAGGCCCAAGAACGCGCTGAACAAAAGGCCTCAAACAAAAAAAGAATCATGATCCTCGGCGGCGGGCCGAACCGGATCGGCCAGGGGATCGAATTTGATTATTGCTGTTGCCACGCGTCCTTCTCGCTTAAGGACATGGGATTCGAGACCATTATGGTTAATTCCAATCCCGAAACGGTTTCTACGGATTACGATACGTCGGATCGGTTGTATTTCGAGCCGCTGACGTTCGAGGATGTGATGAACATCATCGACGTGGAAAAACCTTGCGGAATCATCGTTCAGTTCGGCGGACAGACGCCGCTGAACCTGGCCCGGCGCCTGCATGAGGCCGGGGCCCCGATCCTCGGCACCAGCGTGGATTCGATTGATGCGGCCGAAGACCGGGAAAAATTTGCGGCCTTAATCCGCGAACTGGATCTGGTGCAGCCTTCCAACGGTATTGCCATCAAGACCGAGGATGTCCTGGATGTGGCCAAGCGCGTCGGATATCCGGTCCTCGTGCGCCCGTCGTATGTCTTGGGCGGGCGGGCCATGCGCATCGTCTACAATGAAGAAGACTTGTTGTCTTTTTTGGATGAGGTGCGCGAGGTCAGTGAAGGTCATCCCATTCTGATCGATCAATTCCTGGAGCAGGCGATTGAAGTGGATGTGGATGCGGTTTGTGACGGGAAGGAAACCTTTGTGGCCGGGATCATGGAGCATATCGAGAATGCCGGGATCCATTCCGGGGATTCGGCCTGTGTGCTGCCTCCGCATATCATCAGTCATGAGCTTATTGATGCGATCAAGGTTGCCACCT
>CAZBSU010000151.1:0-5031 GCA_964494745.1 uncultured Planctomycetales bacterium
GCCTTGGCAAGGATCTCCAAATAATATTCGACGACATGCCGGTCTTCGTAACCTTCCAGTCGGATCCGGGAAGTCAACAGCGGGCTGCGGTTCCTGAAATTGTACCCGACCCGCTGCCGGATGCCGGCCAGGACCGTGACCAGATTCATGAACGGCGAAAGCGACAGGTCAAAGACCAGATCATAGCGCTCGTTCCTTATCTCGTTGATGAACCGCCAATAGGCCTTGCAAAGATCACGCCGTGATTCGCGTCCGATGTATTTAAAAACATCGCGCTCGTAAATATGAAAACGGCTGATATCCGGATGATGCCGGATGATCCCGAAGGCGCGCTGATTGCAGATATAACCGATAAGAGCATCGGGGTGGGCCTGCTTGATACTGCGGATCATCGGTGTGGTAAACAGGACATCCCCGATGCCGAATATGTTGATAATGAGAATTTTTTTAAATGGCTTCATCAAGAAAACGAATTAAGGTTTCCAAAAGGGACAAGGATTAACCTTCCGGGCGAGTTCCGCAGCTGCTGCCTTTGAAGGCAGGAGCGAGGACTGTCTGAGCCCGGGAGGTTAATCCTTGTCCTTCACATAAATCATTAAAAGCATGCCCTGTCTCCGGCCAACCACGTTGATCTTTCACCTGATTAAATCTTAGCCCTATCGATCTCCTGCAATACGCCCACCACCTCACGCACTTTCTGGGATTTGTCCCGGCGGCAGACCAAAAGGGCATCGGGCGAATCCACGACGACCACCTCCTCCAACCCGATCACCGCGACCAGGCGGTCAGCCCCGAAAACAGCCATATCACGGCACCCGGCCGCGATCACGTCGCCCCGGATCGTGTTGCCAAGACGGTCTTTCGGCAGGACTTCGGTTAAGGCCTCCCAACTGCCCAGATCAGACCAACCGATATTTCGGGCCGCGACCGCGGCCACGTTCCCGGCCTTCTCCAAGATCCCGTAATCCACCGAAACCGACGGAAGCTTAGTCCAAATCTTGTTAATAACGGCCTGAGAGGCATTCTGTCCGATCAGGTTAAAAATCACCGGCTGATGTTCCTGGAAGGCCCTCAGGATCACCTCCGCCTTCCAGACGAACATGCCGCTGTTCCAAAAATAATTTTTGGAGCGCACAAACCTTTTGGCCTTGTCCAGGGACGGCTTTTCGATAAACCGGCGCACCCGCAAGATCCTGGATTTCCCTTCGGGCACGGTCCGGGTCTGGAGATAACCGTAACCCGTCTCCGGCCGGGTTGGCGGGATCCCGAAGGTGACCAGGTAATCTCGCCCGGCCAGGCCCGCGGCCTTTTGCAGCGCCTTCAGAAACAGCGAATTATTCCCGATCAGATGGTCCGACGGCAAAACCGCCATGACCGCACGCGGATTCTTGCGGTAAATCCGGGAGGCGGCCCAGCAGATCGCGGGGGCGGTATTTTTGGCGGCGGGCTCCAAAAGGATATTGGCCGGAGGGATACGCCGCGCGCCCGCCTGTTCTCGGACCAGCCGGCGATACCGTTGATTGGTGACCACAAAAATATGATCCCTTTGCACGGCCGAGGAGATCCGCTTGACAGTCTGACGGAACAAAGACCCTTGGCCGGTCATATCCAAAAACTGTTTGGGCCTGGCCGTTCGGCTTTTCGGCCAGAAACGCGTGCCGCTGCCGCCGGCCAAAATGACGGCATAGAAATTTTTGTTTCTGTTCATGTTCATTTCCTCTTTATCTTTAGCGATAAGCGGTTAGCGTTTGGCGGTTAGAGAAAAACCTACTGTTTCTTCCGGGACGTCCCCTTGCCCCTTTTCCCTCTTGATTTACGCCTGCGTTTTTCGCGGTCCAGAAAGGCCTGTAACTCTTCGGGCGTATAAAATATTTTATCATACCACTTGCCGTAACGCTCGCATTCCGGCGGCTGATGATTCCGGCATTTATCAGGCCGACGGTCATAAATCGTGCACATATGATGCTCATCAAGATAAATGCAGCGGCCTTTCACGACCACGTACCAGCGGTGATGACGGATGGCCACGCTGACCGTATCATAATGCAGGTACCATTTGACTTCACCGATATCGTGTTTGGTATACGGACGATGAATCATCATGGCAAAATCCGTGCAGCAAATCGACTTGCAATCCTGGCAATGATGCTGATTGATTTTTTCTTTCCTAACCTTCAAAGTCTTCTTCTTCATGTCTCCCTTTCTGCCCTTGGCTCATTCCACTTTTTGTTTCTGCCGACGCCAGGTCTTGTACCGCCAGCGCAGCCAGCGCGCGGGATGCCACCAGTACCGGCGCTTGATGCCCTCCCAATCACGGCGGCTTAACTCATGCGCCGCAATCCATTCCTTCATCACCGCCGGATGCGTTCCGTAATAAACCGGAAAACGGCCCAGATGGCCGTACTCATATTCCCCCTGGCGTTCGTCACTCTGCAGGCGCGCAAATCCGATCCTTTCGGCATTGAGCCGCCGCTGGGTCATGACCTCGCCGTGATGCACCCACCCGTAATGATAAATAAAAAACGGCGTGCGCAAACGCCGCAAAGGCTGCCCGTCGCGGCGGCCGAACCCGTAGGCATCCCCGGTGGATTCCACCTGTCCGTTATTGCGGATAACCCGGTCCTGCTTCTGATACCAGCCGGCATCGATGCGGTAGCGGTAATAACTCCCGAAAAAATGCAGCCAGCGGAAACGGATCGCGTCGATATCGTCACGGCCCAGGTTGTTCGCCAGGAGCTTCCGCAGCCGGCCGAGATCCCGCTCATGCACAACCTCATCGGACTGAAGGTAAAAGGCCCAGTCCCCGCGGCATTGTTGCAGCGCCAGATTGGTCTGACGGGAAAGGACCTCCTTGCCCTGGGAGAAGTCCCAGGTGTTTTCGATAATACGGATCTTGGGATCCTTGATCGAACGGATCAACTCCGCGGTCCGGTCTTCGGAATCCCCGACATTAATGATAAATTCATCGCAGGCTGGCAGGATCGACCGGATTGATTCCAAAACCGGATATCTGTATTTGACCGCGTTGCGGACGATCGTGAACCCGCTGATCTTCATACCCGGACCGCCTCTAGACAGCAGATAGCTTCGGTTTTACCGCCTGCATCAACCCTGCCAGCTATTTCAGCGGGAACTTTCTCCCAAAAATTATTCCAGGCATCATCAGGAAAGACCTTGATATAATGCTGTTTTCTCTCCAGCCGCCAGCCGGACAGCAGTGCCGCCAAGCGCTCCTCATCATAGATACGCTGGTGATCATTCTGAATCGCAACACCGTAGGGGACAGTCAAGACCAAACGACCGCCGGATTTCAGCACCCGACCGATTTCTTTCAAGGCGCCCTCATCCACCGAGAAGTCACTCCTTGGATCCGCATAAAAGCCCAGCCCCAAATGTTCAAGGGTAGAAACGCAGGTCACGGCGTCGAAAAATCCGTCATCAAACGGCATGTTAAGGATATCGCCCTGCACGAATTCAAAATTCGCGAACGAATAAGGGAAGCGCCGAAAATCCATTCCGGTGACACGCAACCCCAACGCGGACAGATAAAGCGGCAAGGCGCTTCCCGAGCAACCCAAATCCAAAACAGAGCTGCCGTCCGGCAGGCCGCTTAAGGCGCGGATCGCAAATGGAATTTCTACGATCCGTTCGCTGACGCAGACCTTCCTCTCCTGCACAAGTCGCATCAGTGATAGTTCGAAACGTTTTTTGAATTTAAGAAAGACCGGATTCTCGATCCAGTAATCCGAAATTCTTTCTCTTATGGAGATAAACCGCTCTTGCATATTTATAGTCCTGTTGCTGCTGATTGATAAACCTCCAACGTTTCTTCGGCCGTATTCTTGAAAGAGAACATCCTCGCCCGGGTCAGGGCCTTTTGCCGCAGATCCTGTTTGAGGCCGGCGTCCTGCAGCAGGCGGCGCATGGCCTGGGCAATAGCCTCGGGATCGACCGGGTCGACGGTCAGGGCCGCATCCTCGGCGATCTCCGCGCAGGAGGCGACGTTGGAAGTGATAACCGCGCTCCCGCAACTCATGGCCTCCACGATCGGGAATCCGAACCCTTCATAAAAAGAAGGAAAGACAAAAAAATCGGCCGCGTTGTAAAATCCGGCCAGCTCCTCGTCGGTCAAGTAGCCCGGGAAGACACAATGTTCGCGGACCCCGGTTTTCCGCAGGTCCTCTTCGAACTGGTCCATCTTCCATCCGCGCATGCCGATCACGACCAGTTTGCCCTCAAATCCGGGTTTATCTTTTACTATCGCAAAGGCCTGGAGAAGATTCTTCAAATTCTTGCGTGGTTCGAGCGTCCCCACAAAAAGAATGAACGGCTCCTGAACCCCTTTTAAACGAATCCTTCGGCGGGCCTGCTCAAGCCCTTCCCCGGTTAAGGGATGAAAAATCTCTTTATCAACCCCCTGATAGATCAGCCGGATCTTTTGGGCATCCACGTCGTAAAACCGCGCCAGGTCATCGACCGTGCTCTGAGAACAGCAGATGATCCGGGCCGCCTGGCTCACGGCCGATCGGATCTGCCGCTCGACCGTCTCCCGGGTTTCCGGCGTATGCGCCTCGGGGAACGTCCGATGAATGAGGTCATGAATCGTGACAACCTGTTTGGTCTTCCCGACCACGATATCATCCGGGCTGGGGGAATGAAAGACATCCAGGGGCGGAAGAACTTTTTGGGGACCGCGGCTGAAATAATCCACCCGGACCGAAAAATTCGGCGCGGGAGACTTGGGAACCGCCCGGCTCAGATCAAAAAAATTTTTGCGCAGGTAAAGCTCATACTGATTACCCCGATCGATCCGGGACAGGGATTTGACCAGATTGTAGGCATAACGGCCGATACCCGCTGTGTGTTTCTTGCTGAAAGAACGGCAATTGATCCCGATACGCATTTTTATCGCTTAAGTTTTAAGATTGCATAGACGCCAATGGCAGGAAGGAAACGGCGGGCCTCGCTGATTCAGATCCCCGCTGTCCGAGTCTGCATGCACGATAAAATCAACATCGAACCCGGAGAGGA
>CAZBSU010000152.1:0-5024 GCA_964494745.1 uncultured Planctomycetales bacterium
GCTACGCTCAGCAAGGCCAGCGCCCCGGAACCGTAACAATGCGGGACAGAGGCGGAGCGAGTCCTGATTCTGCCTGTCCTTTTCCTCGGACAGGGCTTTCTTGCCGATCCTTTCCGGATAACGTCTTCCGGTGTTATCTGTCCTTTGACCATAGGCTGAATCTGTTCGGGATGACGGACAAATTCTTTATATGTCATGATCTTGGACCGCGCGTCAGCCGCATTCTTTGCTTTCATTAATTTCAGTTTCACGGCTTCATTCAGACCTTTTCTTAAAAAGTTGGCAGAACTTTTCGTTCGGACAAGATAGATCGCGTGGCCTTTCCGCTCAAACCCCGAGACGTTTTCTTTTTTCCCAAACACGACATAACAAGGGCCCCAATGAGCGGCCCTGTATTTATCACCGAAAACGGTGTCCAGAGGGCCCGAGTCCCCCTTGCTGATATAACCCTCGATCATAATGTTCAACAAGGCCCACAAGTCCTGGAGCTGATGCGACTCCCAAACCCTTGAGCGCGCGCCTTCGAGAGTCCAATTAGCCGTGCCGTGCGCAAAAAGCTGATTATCCTGGGCAAGCTGCAACATTTCCATCCACGGCACCTCTTGACTTCTTCCGGATCGCCTCATCGGCAGCCTCTCCCATAACTCACAAGCCGGCGCATATTGGCAGGCCTGGCCGACCTGGATTTCTTCCTTGGCATACTTCCGGCGGTCTTTTTGCGTCTTTATGAAATATGTCTTGGGCTTGTCCAGGGCCCCGGCCCAGCGGATAAACTCTGTTTGTTCCCTCGGTGTCAAGGCCGCCAGGCTCGCCCTGAGCCGCCACGGATTGAGCGACGGGCTGTGGTTAATAAAACGTTTCCAGGCACGCTGACATCCCCTAAAATCAAATAAGCCCGTGATCCATTGTTTTTCCCCGGGCCGCACCGATTTTTCCAGCCTCTCACAGTTATATTCATCTGCCCCGTTCAAGTGACCCAATTCATGGATGATAACGCGGGCCATCTTCGCGGGATCATTAAGGATGTCGTCGGTGAGGCAGATGGACTGCTCCTTGTCCATGGCGTAACCCAAATGATGCGCGAGTGTGGCGGTGTAAATATTATGTCCCGTTTCAGATTCATCCTTTGCGCCCCCCAGTCGCTCGATAAAATGTTGAAACGCATAAAACACTCCCAGCCTGAGGGATCTGTTTGAGCGGCCGTAAATCCTATTTATCGCTTGATTGACCAGGCGCAGCGCCTTGAACAGCGCCTCGTTAGGCTGGATGAGCAGCCTAGGCTGCTTGAGATCCTCGCGGATCTGCGCCCTTGTCGGCGGATGTGCCGGATCCCTGAACTTTGGCGCGGCGTTAAACCACTCATCGTCATGGTGACAAATCGGCCCGTGATGATCCCTTAAATACCCTGTCAGCCGGTCCGGGCCCCAATAATACAGCCCTCGACCCTGGAGAGATGCCGTTGTCTTCTTTGCTTTTACGGCATCTTCTTTTGCAGAATCCGCTTCTTTGATTCGATAAGCCAAGACGCGTCTCTCGGAATCCAAAAGCTCCATCTCCTTGCCGTTTTCCATCAAGGCTAAACTTAATATCCTTAAAGACTCATCGACCTTAACGACGTCTCTGAAGATGATTATCCCGTCTTTCCTTATTATGCGCGCGACCTGCCTTGATATGGACTCGACTTCATCGGTATCCACGCCGTCAAAAATGTTGATCAGCGTAGTAATGTCGTAAGAATCAGAATGGATATGGGCTTCCTGTATCGGCATCGGATACGCGCGGGTGTGGATCCGGTTTAATGCTTCCTGCTCTATTAAGCCCTTAAGCAATGCCAATCCGCCCTCCAAATAATGCAAATGCGGCTGTGGAATTCTTATCTTGTGATGGACATAGGTTTCAGGCTGATTCGCATCCACCTCCGCGCCGATAAGCGCCGGGTACAATAAACTCCTGATATCTCCGGCCGGTCCGATACTGAGGATGCGATGCTTATGAGTAACGCCTATCCTCTTCATCAACCGCATGGCCCGGGCATCAGGATTGTCATCCTCACCCAAGCATTTATTTATTTTAGCTTCAGCAGCATCGGGGAAGTGATAATCTGACGTTCGCGGGGACGGACGCACCTCCAGCACCACGCCGGACGCACGCCCGGCCTTCCCGGCATAAACTATGCAAGTTTTCATGCCGGTTGCTGTTTGGATCTCAAGCTCAAAGCTAATTAAGTCAGCAACTTGCGCACTGCGGCGTATCTGCCTGATGCTCGTGGTCAGAGTCCGGACTTCTGCGGCCGCGAAGTCCGCGTTAACGTCCTCCTGGGTCAGCCACAGACTCCGGGCCAGCCTGGCCACAGTCTGGCGGTGCGTGACAACCAGGGCGGTTTTCCGGCCTGATGGCCAACGGAAAGCAAACATGAATCCTTTGGCGGCATACGGCGGACTCAAGCCGGTGCTGACAAAGTTAAAGCCGGATCTCTCGGCCCATTTCCGCAATTCAAGGAACCCGGCCCTGTCCGGGGTGAATTTATAAATCGCCAATTCAACGTCAGCTGCCGGGCCCGGCAGCCATTTCCAGCCCGCCCCGTCCACACTTGCAGCCGCCGGGGACTCTCCCCGGACAGGGACTGTTCCCGGTAGCGGAACAACAGGAATAGCAGGCTGCTTCCCGGCTGTCCGCGACGCGCCGATGATCTCATCGAAGAATTGAGCCGCCTCTTTGCCGGCAATGAACATTTGAATGGATTTCTGCTTCTTGGCCTCGGCAATCCGGGCCGCTTTCTTCTTGGCCCGCCAGGCGATCACGGCCGGATCGTTTTCATCCAACTGATCGACCGGAACCGAGCTGAACAGTGTGCTTGCGCCCTTTAGGGTGCTTGCGCCCTTTACGGAGGGCTGGGACTGCCCCCAAACGGGACAGTCCCCAGCAGGGACTGTCCCCTTGTCCTCCTTGTCCTTGTCGCCCTTGGTCTTGATGCCGGCAGCCAATTGTGCCAGCATCCTCTCCATGGCAATCAATCCTAATATTTCGGCGAAACGAAGCAGAACCCTGATCAGCCAAGCCAGCAAGCCGCCGCCGATCTCGATCACAATAATCTTTTTAGCGCCGATCACAATCCGATAAGCCGATTTTCTGATCCGGCGGAAGACCGTATCGAACCAGGCGGACCAGTCGACACCGGCTTTTGCCTTATCGCTGCTCCCCATCGTCCCTGCGGAGAACATCAAACTTCGCGCCGTCCACCAGCCAAACAGAATTGGCACGATCCAAAAGGCTATATGAAAAGGCGGAACTGCTGCGGCAAGATGCCTTAAGCTCATCACCAGCCACGGTAGATGTCGAGCAAACAGCAGCCCCGCCAAAATAATTAAGGCCACGGCCAATACACGCAAAATCCCGCCACGGAATATTTGTGTTAGACTCGATGGCCTTATATGGGTTTGTTGTGTTTGTCGGGTTCGGGATGAATCTGAACTCCGCGAGATGACACGTCCGCGGTCGATCCCGATACCGCGAAAACTTCCGGTCCCCTGATGGCCGCGGCCAGGATTATATCGCGCGAACAAAATCAGCCAGCCGCCGAAGACCGGATCATGTTCCGGCCTTTCTATATCATCCGCGGACCAGGCAAAACCCAATTCACGCATATAATCCAAAAGATCGGAATGACTTTTAATACCCCGATCGGAAAAATCCTGCCCGTAACCGGCACCGGCGGAAGACGGTATCTTGTTATATACCGCGACCAAGGCCCCTGGGTTAAGATACGGAAGCAGACCCGAAATGACTTTCCGGTAATCGACATAATTCAAAATCTGGCACAGGATAACCGTCCCAACACTTCCGGCCTCAATCCCTTCCTGCCTCAATAAAGCAGGCTCATCAACGGCCTGCTCGATATCAACCGGGACAATCGTGACCTTTTCTCCGAAGGCAATCCTTTGAGGCGCCTCCCTATCAAGCCCGATCACCCGCGGATGATGCGGCAATTGGACCAACTGCGGAACCGACATGTAGGCCCCGCAACCAACATCCAGAATAAGATCACCTAATTCCCGCGCAAGCAGCCGATCCGCAAAAATACGTTTTTCTTCATTATCCTGGTCGTAGGTTTCGCCCCAATGCCCGGAGGAAGTCTTTGGCTCCTTGGGCTCGATCTCATTCATCCACCGCGCCAACTGGGAATGATAATCATCCTGCCGATCTTTCTTAGCCGGGCTTTCCTGTTGATCTCCTTGGGCAATATCATTTGCCCCGGCGTTCAGCTCATCATCATAAAAGCTGAACATCAGGCCTGCCGCCGCGCACGCCGCCACGATCCCAACCAATATCATCGTCATCTCGACCGGCAGCAGGACCGCGCCCACGGCAGCCGTAACGGCGAGCATCACCGCACGCTTAAAGCCGCCCTGATGATGATCCTGATCTCTCTTGCGTTTACGCCTTTCTTCCAATGCGCGGCGATGGGCATCGGCTTCAGCTTTTCTTTGACGGATACGTTTATCCAATTCGGTCAAATTCTCATCATCAGCCGGCGGTTCCTCATCCCTGGCCTGACGCCGGGCATCCGCCGCCTTCCGGGCCTTGGAAACAGGATCATCTATTTCTTCCAGACGGTCGCGCGCGGCCTGCCCCTGTTCCTGTTGTTTCTGCCAAATCGTCTTGCCGCTCTCCGCGTCAAAAGCCCCGCCGGTCCATTGACCGATTTCTTCATCCCGCTCGCCCATATAATCCTCAGACACCCCGCCCAGGCCGGCCTGACGGGCGCGAAAATCATCCGACAGAAGCTCATGGACCGGCTTGAAATCCTGGCCATTGTCTTCCTCGGCCGCGCGCAGGACACTGAATTCGCTCATCTCTTCGGAGGCCCGGCAGCGCAACTCATATTCACTCCATTTGTCCTTAAAGTTCCGCAGACTCCACAGGAACAAAGCCACGCCGCCGAGCAGGTATATCCCGACAATATAATAAAGCCCGGCGTTGATCAGCATGGCATTGTGCCGGGCCTGATCATAATCGCCGCCGTG
>CAZBSU010000153.1:0-4962 GCA_964494745.1 uncultured Planctomycetales bacterium
GGCCGCCTGCTTGGCTGAGGTCAGATAATCTTCCTTATCATCATAAATATAAATCTTGGCCCGCTCATCAAAAGACCACCGGCTGTACCCGCTGAAGCCAAGATTATCAATGATCTCATCATAGTATTTCTCAGCCGCCTGCTCCACGCTGTCGACAAAATCTTTCGGGGCCTCTTTATAAAAAATATAAAAATGACGGCTGCGCTGTTCCTGCCAACTATCCTCGGCCCGAACCGTTGCACTCAAGCCGATGAAAACAAGGAGACAAAGGATGAGATTATTTCTGGTCATCTTTGCAACTCCAGCACTTCCCGGAGAATACGTTCAGCCGCATCCGCCTTCACAAAGGTGTCCGGCTGACGGGCATCCCCTGCCCCTTGAGTGACTTTATACAAGGATTGCAGGGTGTCACCCAGTTTGTCCGGAGTTAAATCCTTTTGTTCTATCATCTGCGCCTTACCCGCCCGAATGAGGATCTGAGCGTTTTCTATCTGATGGCCCTGGGCATGCGGATAAGGTATCAGGACCGCCCTCAGGCCGTAAGCCGCAATCTCGTTTATCGTGCCGGCGCCGGAACGGGAAACGACCAGATCCGCAGCTCGATACGCCGCCGGCATATTATCCCAAAAAGGCGTCACAAAAGACAACCGGCCCTGATCCCCGTAGGCATTCAGGACCTCGCGATAATCTTTTCTGCCGGTAATATGGATCACCTGAAAAGGGGCCATGGTTTTCCAGGCCGCACTTGCGTCCACGAAACAACGATTGATCGCCTGGCTGCCCTGACTGCCCCCCAGGACCAGGATCGTAAAGATATCTGATTTGAGACCAAAGACAGCGGCTGCCTCAGCCTTTTTCAAAACAGGATCGCCCCAACGATATAAAGGATAACCCGTTACGACCGTCTTTTGAGGCGGGAAATATCGCCGGGTCTCATCGAAGCTGACGGCAATCCTATTGACCCCATATTTCAATAAGCGGTTGGCCCGGCCGGGACAGGCGTTCTGTTCGTGAATCATCGTTGGGATCCGCAAAAAGAAAGCGGCCAGCACGACCGGAAAAGCTGCGTATCCGCCGAACCCCAACACCACTTGCGGCGCCTGTTGCCTTAAAAGTATAACAGATTCCCTCAGGGATTTCAGCATATATATGGAAGAAATCCCCACCGACGAGAAACACCGAGTATTCAGGCCCCGGGCGCTGATTTCCGTCAAGGGAAAAGGCCCCTTGGCGACCCGTTCGGCCCAAAGGCCAAAGACCCCGGCCAGGCTCACCTCATGACCCTGGGCCCGAAAATGATGCGCCGTTGCCAGGGCTGGAAAAATATGTCCGCCACTGCCTCCTGTTGCGATAAGAACCTTCATGACATCACGGCTCCAAATCCTGAATGCGGGAGATATTGAGCAAAAGCGCCACGCTGACCATATTGACCAGCAAGGCCGATCCCCCGTAACTGATAAACGGCAGGGTCAAGCCCTTGGTCGGCAAGGCCCCGATACTCACGCCGATATTGATAACGGCCTGCAGGCCGATCATGACCACCAAGCCCGTGCCCAGATAATAACCGAAGGGATCCGTGACCCGTTTGGCGATACGGGCTCCCTGCCAAATAAAGATACCGAAGAGTATAATGATGCTGAAGGTCCCTAAGAGGCCCAATTCTTCCCCAATGATCGAGAGGATAAAATCCGTGTGCGCGGCCGGGAGATAAAACAGCTTCTGCATACTTTTGCCAAGGCCCACGCCCCACAATCCCCCCGAACCCAATGCGATTTGGGATTGAGTTAACTGAAAACCCGACCCCAAATGATCCTGCCACGGATCCAGAAAGGTGATGATCCTGCGCCAACGATAAGGCACGCGATAAACAAAAAAATAAAAAAACGGCACGGCCAACAGGCCCAGCGAACCGAGATGCCCAAACCGGGCCCCGGCGATAATCATCAAAACGACAACCACGCCTCCGATCAAAAAAGACGTTCCCATATCCGGCTGTTTGAGGATCAAGGCGCACACCAGCCCGGTGACCAGCATCAACGGGACAAACCCTTGATGAAAAGATTTGATCTTGTTTTTTTTTCGGGCCAGAAAGTCAGAGGCATAGATCAAAACGACCAGCTTCATTAATTCCGAGGGTTGAAAGTTCAAAGATCCGATCCGGAACCACCTCCGGGCCCCGTAACTAGCCTTCCCAATGGACGGGATCAAGACCAAAATGAGCAAAAGGATGCCGACCCCGAGCAAAGGTTTGGCAAACCGTTGAAGATCGCGGTAATCCACGGCCATGACAATCAGGCTAAAAACAAATCCCGCCAGCAAGAACAGCAAGTGCCGTTTGAGAAAGTAGAGACTGTCCCCTAATTCCCGAAGGGCATATATCCCGCTCGAGCTGTAGATCATCACAATCCCGATACAGATCAGTAAAAAGACAACCGTTGTCAAGGATATCCGGATCCGGCGCATCATCTCTCCCTTGTTGTCTCCACTCCCTCCCCTTCACAGCCGCCCGGCGCAATCATTCCGGGAGACGGTTGACCAGCTCCTTGAAGATCCGGCCGCGTTCTTCGAAGTTGCGAAACATATCAAAGCTGGCGCACATCGGGCTTAGAAGGACGCAGTCTCCGCTCCGGGCCAACTCCCGCGCAGCGCGGACGGCCCCGGATAAATCATCCTGCGGCATCATATCAACCTCCGACTGGAATGCCGCCATGATCTTATCTTTTGCCTCCCCGATGACGATCATCTGCCGCACTTTCCGGCGAACAAGGTCCCGAAGGGGCGTAAAATCAATCTGTTTGTCCCGGCCGCCGCAGATCATGACGATGGGCCGGTCTATGCGCTCCAAGGCCCAGCGTCCCGCCTCGACCGTCGTGGCCTTGGAATCATTAATATAATCCACCCCCTGAAGACAACGCACCTGTTCCAGCCGGTGTTCGACCCCCTTGAAATCCCGTATGACCCGCCGGCAAACATCGTCCGGGATACCGGCCAACCGGCCAACCCGGTACGCGGCCCGGGCGTTCGGGTTCGGCCCGACAGGGTCTTCATCCTCCACCTCCCTGTTGAAAAAAACAACCCGGGCGTGCAGTTCGGACTCCAGGGCACGCAGTTTGACATCCCCGGCATTAAGGACAGCAAAATCATTTTTATCCTGGTTAAGAAAGATTCGCTTCTTGGCGGAAAAATATTCCTCCATATCCTTATGGCGGTCCAGATGGTTCTGACTAAAATTCAGGAAGACCGCCACATGCGGTTTGAACGAAACAATACTCTCTAATTGAAAAGAACTGACCTCCACAACCGCCCAACTGTGGCTGTCCAATTCCTGGACACGCTCACAGAACGGCGAACCGATATTGCCGGCGGTGATCGCATGATAACCCCCTTCAGCCAGAATATCCCGAATCAGCGTGGTCACGGTGGTCTTGCCGTTACTGCCCGTCACGGCAATGATCGGACAGGGACAAAACCGCGCGGCCAGTTCGATCTCGGCCCAGACCGGCAGTCCCTTGGCGCGGGCCCAACGAACCGCCTGCGAATCGCTCCGCACGCCCGGGCTGATGACAACGAGATCGCTATCGGTAACAAAGGCCTCTGAATGACCATATTCGACGGGGATATCCTTGCCTTGGGTCCAGCGGATAAAATCGTTTTCGTCTGCCGGCCCGGATTTCTGTTCCGAAACGCGCGGCCGGGCCCGGCATGTGGCCAGCAGTCTGGCTGCGGCCTGCCCGCTTTTGCCCAGGCCGATAATCGCCACTTTTTTGCCCGATAAATCCATTATCTGACTTTCAAGGTGATTAAGGTTAACAGGGCCAGAATGATCCCGACAATCCAAAAGCGAACGATGATTTTCGCTTCATCCCAACCGCATAACTGAAGATGATGATGGAGCGGCGAGACCTTAAAGATCCTTTTTCGGCGGAGCTTGAAGGAACCGACCTGGAGAATGACCGAGAGGGCCTCGACCACAAAGACCCCGCCCAGTAAAATCAACAGCAGTTCTTTTTTTATCAACACGGCAATGACGGCCAAGGTGCCGCCCAAGGCCAGCGAGCCGGTATCGCCCATGAAGACCGTAGCCGGATAACAATTGAACCATAAGAATCCCAGGCTGGCCCCGGCAATCGCCGCACAAAAGACCGTCAGTTCCCCGGTCCCTTTGAGATAGGGGATAAATAAATATTCGCTGAAATGGATGTGCCCGGTCAGATAACACAAAAGACCCAATGTCGAACTCACGATCAAAATGCTGCCGATGGCCAGGCCGTCCAGGCCATCCGTCAGGTTCACCGCGTTAGTCGTTCCGATCACGACCATGGCTACAAATGGGAGATACAAAATCCCCAACGGGATGACGACCTGTTTCAGAAAGGGGGCGCGCAGGGTCGTGCTGGTATCGGGATTGAAATAGACATACGATCCGATAAAAAACGCCAAAAGGGTCTGCCAGAGGAGTTTCCGACGGGCCGATAATCCCCGCGAACGCCGGTTATGATACGTCAACTTGGCGGTATCATCGGCCATGCCCAAAACCGCCAGATACAAACAGGTCCCCAGGGTCAAGATAACATAACGGTTCCCGAGATTGCCCCACAGAAGAACGGAAACAAGAATACTGCCGATCACAAAAAGACCGCCCATGGTGGGGATGCCCTGTTTGGAACGGGCAAAACGGTCCAGGTCAGGGCAGTCGTCGCGTTTGGCGTATTCGCGGATTTTTTTTTGTTTCAAAAAACGGGTGACCGGGGGGCCCAGCACAATACACCCGATAAACGTCGTCACGGCCGCCATGGCCGCCCGAAAAGTGATGTATTTAAAGACATTAAACCCGATGTCTTTATCCTCAATAACCTTTTCTTCTTCTACCACTTCTTCATGAGTGGCAAATTTTTTAGGTTTTATAATTCTCACGTATTGCCCCGAATCCTCGTGTACTTAGCCGCAGAGCCACATTTTGGA
>CAZBSU010000154.1:0-4948 GCA_964494745.1 uncultured Planctomycetales bacterium
GTGGTCTGATTGACTTTGTCGTAATCCTCCTCGACAAAATTGAATGCGCCCTTGATAAAAGAGCGCACGTATTGGTCAAAAATTTTATTTTTCATGGTCTTGTCGGCCAGATCAACACCCGTCACCTTGTTTTTGTCAACATAAATTTTGCCCAGCAGGCTTTCTTTTAGGGTGCGTTTGTACCATTCGGCCAAGATGATCGCATTGTTTATCTGGCGCAGGTTGGCGAAGGTCTTGCCGGTATTGATCTCCTTTTCGATCTCCGGCAGCAAAACCTCACGCACGACCTCGGATGTGATCTCATTCGATTCCTTGGCGGGCCCGTTATCATCAGCCAGGGCGTCCTCCCCCATCTCTTCCTGAAGGGTTAGATAGTCTTCCTGAAGCATGACCTTAAGCTCGCTTTCGACCACATAGGCCGTGCCTTCATGCTCCAGAACCATTGCCTTTTTAGGGATAATCCAGATCTTGTTGAAGGTGTTCATCGGGATCTCGGTCGTCCCGTATAGTTTGCGGGCCTTTTTGTGGACCTGATCCCAAAATTTTTGTCCAAGGGCCTCTTTGGGATACATCAGAGATGCGGTCAGCTGTTTCAACAGGTAATCCTGGGCCAAAAGGTCGCGGCCCATCTCCGTAATCCCCAAGTTGTCCGGGATCACGCGGTCATTTTCATGAGGGGAAAGATTGACCCACAATTCCGCCTCAGGCACGGTCAGCGCCGCCATAAAATATTTGATCAGTTTATTGGCTTCGCGGGTAAATTCGTCGCCGATCAGGCCGGAATCGCCTTTGTCGATAATAAAGTCGAATTCCAGGGCGTTATCCGGATTAATCGTGATACCTTTAATAAGGGTCGGGGTGTAGGCCTCGCTGAATTTGACCAAAGTTCCCGGTTCGGGAAGATCCAGAATCGTTTTCGGCTGATTTTGGGCTTGAGACAGCGAGGAGTGAGAACAAAAAAGAAAAATGAAGGCGAGAAAAAAGAAAAAGCAGGGTGATTTAAGGATCCGTGGCTTTAACATCCTTATACTCCTTTCAACATGATATTAAGGGATTTTACATATTAAGTATACACTATATACCAATAATAAAGCAAATTTCTGCCGTAAAAATTTGTAAATTTTGCAATGAAATGACTTACATAACGGCAAAAATGTGCAAGCGCTTTCTGGGATAGGCCGCCCCTTAACTCAATCCCGGATAAGTTTTTCGCTGACACCGATCGGGGTGGGAAAATGGAATATAACCAAATAACTTGAGGCCACAAAAGTAATGATGGTAACAAGTTCGATAAATTGCAGGGCCTGCGGATTGATCAATTGGGTTTCCAGCGCCAGAAAGGCGATCAGCAGGGAGAATTCGCTTAATTGTCCCATTCGGAAACCGATCTCGCGCGAAAAAGCAGGCTTCTCCCCCGCCCAGACAAACAGGAGTTTGAAAAGCCAGGGTTTAACGATGATGAAAATGACAGCCAAAAGCACGGCCGGAAGAAGGATGTCCGGAATGATAAAGATATTCAAATTGGCCCCCAGACTGAAGAAAAAAAGCACCAGAAAAAAGTCGCGCAGGGGTTTAAGATTTTCGGAAATAAACAGGGAGATTTTATGACGCGCGATCGCGACACCGGCCAAAAAGGCCCCGGTTTCGTAAAACAGACCCATGTGATTGGAGATGGCCGCGATTCCGAAACACCAGGCCAGGCCGAGAATAAAGATAAGCTCGTGCAGGCGTTCGACTTTGACCATCAAAGGAGTGAGGACATACTGCTCAAGCAAAAATAAGATTCCGATAAAAACAAGTAATTTTAACGACAGCCACATGAAATGGGTCCAGGTCCCGTGACCCGCGTCCAAAGAACGGATCAGGGCCAGTATCGCGACCGCGATCAGGTCTTGGAGGATTAAAATGCTGATGCAGACCGCGCCGAGCCGTTGTTGATGCAGGGTCGTGGTCGGCAGGAGTTTAACGACCAAGATGGTGCTTGAAAACATCAGGGCCAGGCCGATCACCCCGCTTTCCATAAGGGCAAACCCGGCAACGCGGGCAAAAATAAAGGCTATGACAAAAGAAGATATACAACTGGCCAGTGTAATCAGCGAAACATTTTTGAATAATTTCAGCAGTTTTTGGGGATGCAGGGTCAGGCCGGCCAGGAAAAGCAGAAGGGTGATCCCGATATGGGAGATGCGTTCGATCGACTCGGGATAACGGATCCAGCCGATCCCCCAAGGACCGAAGATGGCACCGCATAACAGATAGGCCACGATAATCGGTTGTTTCAGAATGACCGCTATGACCGAAAATAGAGCGGAACCGACCAGGATCAAACCTATATCGAGCAGGAATCCTTCCATAGACAATAGTGTAATTTAAAAAGACGGCCTGCGCACCGATTATTTTCATTTTTGAAGATAGGCGCGCAGTTGATCACGCAGATATATTTTGTCACGCATATGTTCGGGCGGTATTCCCTGCAGCAAAGGCTGCGGCGTCTGAAAAAATTTCTCGGTATAATAAAGGGTCTTTTCGGCCGCGGCACGCATCTCGTCTTGAGTCAAGTCGTCTTGCTGTTCGAGGGTTTTACAGTTATTGGCAATGGCCCAATTCGTATAATCATACGGGCGGACGATCCCCCCGAAATAGGTCCGGATGATATCGCTATCAGGGGCGATGGCAAACATGATCGCCAGGATCAGTATAAACATAAATCCGAAACGGCGGGCATCCTGCTCCTGTATTATTTTGATAATTTCTTTCAGTGTCCAGGCCGCCGGAAGGATAAAGAACGGCACGGCCGGGATGCGGTAGCGGCCCTGGACATGAAATAACAACACGCCGAGACAAAGGGCGACGATAAAAAGAAAGAGCAACCCGATACATGACCGCCGGCGCTGAGCCAAAACGATCAAACCAACGACCGCGAACGGAAAAATCAACCAGAAATTGAATATGCCTAAACCCAACAGCGGGATCAGTTCCAAATACAAATATTGGCAGGTATTTCATAGGCGTTAAATAGCATATACATTTTACGGGCATAAAGAGACAAATAAACGCGGGGATGTTCCCGGATTTCCCGCCAAAATACCTCGCCGGTTTTCAGCACACGGCCTTCGGACTCCTGAGCCAATTTCCCCCGCAGAGGCGAACGCCATAGACCGATCCCGATGGAATCATGAGTGTTACCGATCCAGAATATGGATAATCCCGTCGATTTGACATCCATTTTATTGTTGGCCTTTGCACAACTTAAAAAAGGCATAATGACTAGGGCCAAGGACAAGGCGCAGGAAATAAACGCAACAATGCGTTTCGGGCCGGCGACATTCCGGCGCATGGCTAAATAAAGCAGAATAAAGATCGGTAGAAAATGCTGACGCAGAGTGAAGGACAATCCCATAAATAAACCACCGCAGATGAAGAAAAACCACTTTTCCTCCCGGCATCCGCGCAGCAGGAAATAAAAACCGGCCAGATTGATGTAGGCAAGTAAGGACGCCCGCAACAAGGTGCCTTCGTAGAATACCAGGGGGCTGTAAAGGGCCATGATCCCGGCCGCCAACAAACCGGCCGTTTCGCTGTCAAACAGATATTGCCCGGCCTTAAACATCAAATAGACCGCCATGATCCCGATGACGGATTGAAAGATAAAGACATGCATCAGATGTTGGCCGAAAAGGGTATAAATAAACGCAATCAGGAAAGAATAGGCCGGGCAGTAAAGCCGGGATTGTCGCAGGGCGTTGCGTCCTCCCTGCTCCAAGATGTCCTTGGCCAGGTTCATGAAACGGCTCTGGTCATAAATATCGATGGTCAGGGCGTGATACGGCAGGGGATCGTTTTTTAAAAAAGCAAGATAAGTGAAACGGTAAACCGCGGCGGTGAAAAGGATGAGGATAAGAATGCTGCGGGTTCGCCGGCCGGTCGCATCCATCAATAGACGCTCCGGTCTGAGCGGTGGGCCCATTCATCAAGCAGCGCCCGGCATTCGTTTTTCAGCAAACCGGGCATGATGCGGACCGGCGAACGCCCGCGGTTTTTCATCACGCGGGCCGACACGGTCAATTCGTTAAATCCCAGTTTTTCGACGTCGCGAATGCGCGTGCCGAAATAAACCGTTTTGATACGGGCCCAATGGATCGCGGCAAAACACATCGGGCAGGGTTCGGTCGTGGAAAAAATCTCGCAGCCGGACAGGTCATAGGTGCCGATCCGCCGGGATGCCTGGCGGATGGCATTGATTTCGGCGTGGCAGGTGGCATCCGTCTTCAAAACTGTGTTGCGGGCCACGGCCAGCACCTGCCCTTGGCGGACAAGACAGGCACCGAACGGTCCGCCTTTGGCGTGACGGATATTCTTTCTGGCTTCGGCAATGGCCAGGCGCATGAACGATTCGCGGGACATTTTTGATGAAGTCATCATTCGCAATCGCGGCAGCCTGAAATCATGCCTGCATCGTCTGCATAGCCGGCATAAAACCAGGTCATTTGATGGAGATATCGGCCGGCAAAGGCGGGACAGGTTCTCTTGGTCTCCCCTGCTCGATCAGAGGCGCGAGCATTAATTTAAAAATCTTAAGCGGCAGGGATTTATCCTGATACTGAACCCGGTCCCCGATGATCGGTAAGGTCTTGACAGCGCAACCATTGTTGATGCTGTTGTAGTCAAAATAATCCACATTGGCCTTGCGCAGAAAAACGACATGCCTTTCATCGTCATCCAAGACGATGCCGTAGGGGCACATGCCGTTGTAGCTGTTGACCCGGACGACATTGTCATCGCAGGATCCCTTGAGGATCTCCAGGATCTCCAGGCGGATCCAATCCGGTCCGGATCTGTCCGAACGGTATAATTCCGCCGAAGGATACTCGCCGATCTTGCGGCCGATCACGACCAGATCGGCGGCCAAAACGGTTTCGTCAAAATTGAGTGTTGCCTGGCAGGGCTG
>CAZBSU010000155.1:0-4917 GCA_964494745.1 uncultured Planctomycetales bacterium
GGAAAAATCAGGTCGTCCGCGCGGTCGGATGGGGCGAACGCCATCTTTTGGCCCAGTTTGTCTCGCCGGAACAATTGTCCCGGGCGGTTCGTGTCTATCGCCGTCATCACGCCTGCGCCTTAAAACAAAAGACCAAGCTTTTACCCGGCGCCAAGACCACCCTGGATCAGTTGTTCCAAAAAGGGTATCGGTTGGCCGTGGCCAGTAATCGCGCGTCGCGATTCACCAAAGTGGTGGTGGAACATCTGGATATCGCCCGTTATTTTGGGTATGTCTTATGCCGGGATCAGGTTAAGCGCCCGAAGCCTTATCCGGATATGTTGCATGGGATCCTGAAAAGGTCCCGATGCCCGGCAGGGGCAGCGCTATTTGTCGGTGACATGACGGTAGATCTCGAATCCGGACAGCGGGCAGGGATCCGCGCCGTTGCGGTTTCAACCGGTTCGCATAAGGTCCGGGAACTGCGCGCCTGTCATCCCACGGCCGTGATCAGGCGTTTGCATGAATTGCCCGAGGTTCTTGATCGTATCAATTGTGGCGGGGGGAAATGACCCGCAGATATTTTCCAAATAATACTATACCTTTTATAACATTTTTATTAAGATTTATATGTCCGTTCATGATGAGCGTCACCATTTAGGTCATATTCACCGAAATCAAATTCAACAGAGGGGTTTTTTATGAGCAAGCGTAGACGCAGGGGGAAGCTGAACTGGCGTTCCCAAAAGGCCAACCACGGCCGCAAGCCCACGAAAGGCTAGCCGCAGGTTGAGGATGGCCGTTTTGCCCGGGGCGGCCATGGGGGGGGGTATCCGGGCGATATATGTCCGCGACGTTTAATTATTGATAATAGAAGGGTGGTTCAAGATGGCAAGTTTGTTTTTGGTGGTTCCGATTTTCTCCGTCGGGGCCCTGTTTTTGTCGCTGTTTCTGGGATTTCGGATTATTAAAAACAGCGAGGGGACCGAACGCATGCAGGAAATTGCCGCAGCCGTGAGGGAAGGGGCGGGGGCGTATCTGCGGCGTCAGTACCAGGCGGTCGGTGTTTTTTTCGCGGTGATTTTTGTCATCTTGCTGATCTTGGCTTTCCAGGGATATTTGACGATTTTTGTCCCGTTTGCCTTTTTGACCGGGGGGATGTTTTCCGCCCTGGCCGGGTATTGCGGCATGACGATCGCGACCTTATCGTCGGCACGGACGGCTCAGGCGTGTCGGGGCAGCCTGAACGCGGGGCTGCGTCTGGCCTTTTCATCGGGGGCGGTGATGGGATTCACTGTCGTGGGATTGGGCCTGCTGGATCTGATTGCCTGGTATTTCAGCCTGGATTGGTTTTATACATATGTTTTTCTGCCGCAAGAATTCGACAAGATCGAAGTGATTACTAGTACCATGCTGACGTTCGGCATGGGGGCAAGCTTTCAGGCCCTGTTCGCCAGGGTCGGAGGCGGCATTTTTACCAAGGCGGCTGACGTCGGGGCGGATCTGGTCGGTAAGGTCGAGGCCGGGATCCCGGAGGATGATCCACGCAATCCGGCGGTCATTGCCGACAACGTCGGGGACAATGTCGGGGATGTGGCCGGGATGGGGGCCGACCTTTATGAGTCGTATGTCGGGTCGATTATCGCGACCGCGGCTTTAGGTGTGGCGGCCGGCCTGGGTCTGTCCGGGGTTCTGATCCCTATGTTGATTGCCTCGGCGGGAATCCTCTCCTCGTTGATCGGCATGGCCTTTGTGCGAACCGGGGAAGAGGCCTCCCAGAAAGTCCTTTTGAAGGCCCTGCATAAGGGCGTGTGGATCGCTTCCGCACTGGTGGCCGGGCTGGCGCTCCTGACCGTTTACCATGTTCTGGGTGCGGATTATCTGGGTATCGCCTGGGCGGTTATCATCGGACTGGTGGCCGGTCTTTTGATCGGTTTTTCCACTGAATATTATACTTCTTCTCATTATAAACCGACGCAGAACATCGCTGACAGCGCCCAGACCGGGCCGGCCACGGTTATTATCTCTGGTCTGGCGGTAGGGATGATGTCCACGGCAGCGCCGGTCATGATTATATGCGTGGGGATCATTTCCAGTTTTGCCCTGTCCGGCGGTTTTTCCAATTTTAATCAGGGGCTTTACGGCATTGGGATCGCGGCCGTTGGCATGTTGAGCACGCTCGGAATCACTTTGGCCACGGACGCCTACGGTCCGGTCGCTGATAATGCCGGGGGGAATGCCGAGATGGCGGAGTTGGGCGAAGAGGTGCGGAAGAAGACCGACGCTCTGGATTCCCTGGGAAATACCACGGCCGCGACCGGCAAAGGGTTCGCGATCGGATCGGCTGCCCTGACGGCCCTGGCCTTGATCGCGGCATTCAAACAAAAGGTCTTGATCTCGGGTGGGGCCCTGGATCTGAATCTTTTGGATCCGACGGTCTTGATCGGGTTGTTTATCGGTACGACCATGCCGTTTATTTTTTCGGCCCTGACCATGAGCGCGGTCGGCCGTTCCGGCGGGAAAATCGTGGTTGAGGTCCGGCGCCAGTTCAAAGAGATCGAGGGCATCATGGAAGGCCGTGGCAAGCCGGATTACGCCCGGTGCGTGGATATCGTCACCAAGGCGGCCCTTCAGGAGATGCGCCTGCCGGCCATGCTGGCGATCTTAACGCCGATTGCCGTGGGATTGGTATTGGGTATCAGCAGTCTCGGCGGGTTATTGATGGGCGCGACCGCTTCCGGTTTTGTTTTGGCCATCATGATGGCGAATTCGGGCGGGGCCTGGGATAATGCCAAGAAACTTATCGAATCCGGATATGCCGGCGGCAAAGGGTCCAATGAACACCGGGCCACGGTGGTCGGTGATACGGTCGGAGATCCCTTCAAGGATACCTCCGGCCCGAGTTTGAATATCCTTATCAAGCTGATGTCCATGGTCGCGATTGTTTTCGCGGCGTTCATTATTCAAAACGCGATATTTTAGAAATCGGGTCGAAGTCTGCAGGCATGCTAACCAAAGACCTTTCGTCGAACGGCTTCGGATAGCCGACCGCTTGGACTTTAGACCATAAACCTTAGACCCGAAATGACGTCCCAGACTTCGCAATTCAGCCCTCCGCATCATCCGCGTCCGCAATGGCGGTCGCGGATGGGATTTATCTTTGCCGCGCTGGGATCGGCCGTCGGGCTGGGGAATATCTGGCGTTTTTCCTATCTCTGTTATAAAAACGGCGGCGGGGCGTTTTTGATTCCTTACGGTCTGGCGCTTTTGCTCGTCGGGATCCCGCTGATGATCCTTGAATTGGGGATCGGTCATCGCATGCGCGGGTCTGCGCCCATGACCTTTGCCAAGGTCAAACGCAGCTGGGAATGGTGCGGGTGGTGGGCCGTGACCAGCGCGATGTACGGCATTATGCTGTATTACTCGGCCGTCATTGCCTGGTGTCTGAGCTATGTCTTTTTTTCCACGAACCTGGCCTGGGGACAAGATCCCAATCATTTCTTTTTTAACGAATTTTTGAAGATCAGCTCCGGTCCGGCCGCGATCGGGGATATTCGCACCCCTATCCTGGCGGCCTTGTTCGCGGTTTGGTTTATCTGTTGGTTCATTGTTTATTTCGGTGTGCAGAAGGGCGTCGAACGGGCCAATAAGATTTTTATGCCGTTGTTGTTTGTGCTGGTCGGGGTCTTGATCATCTGGAGCGTCAATCTCAAAGGCGCGGCGGTAGGCCTGGAAGTCTATTTAAAACCCGATTTTTCTCTGCTGAAAACGCCTCAGATCTGGATCGACGCCTTTTCGCAGATCTTTTTTACGCTGTCATTGGCATTCGGGATCATGATAACCTATGCCTCGTATGTGCCGCGCAAGGTCGATCTTGTGCAGGACGCCCTCATCGTCAGCGTCGGCAACTGCGTTTTTTCCGTCCTGGCCGGGTTTGCGGTCTTCGGGACCCTGGGATACATGGCGACCACATTGCAAAAACCCGTCGCGGAGGTGGTCAAGGAATCCATCGGCCTGGCCTTTGTGGCCTATCCTCAGGCCATCAGCCTGATGCCGGCCCTGGCCCAGGTTTTCGGTGTGGTCTTTTTTGCTTCTTTGGTCATTGCCGGATTGTCCAGCGGCGTTTCGCTGATCGAGGCCTTCGCCTCGGCGGTGATCGATAAATTTCATTATCCGCGCAAGAGCGTTGTTACCTGGATCTGCATGACCGGCTTTTTGGGCAGCCTTTTGTTTACGGCTAAGAGCGGTTTATTCTGGGTCGATATCGTCGATCATTTTATCACGCATTACGGCCTGGTTCTGATCGGGGTTCTGGAGTGTGTCGTGGTGGGATGGATCTACCGCGCTAGCCGGCTGCGTGAACATATCGAGCACGCGGGAGGCATCAAGTTTTGGCGGGGTTGGGATTTCAGCGTGCGTTATATCGTCCCCGGCGTGCTGGTGGTTTTGCTGATCCATGACATTGTCACGGAAATTTTTCAGCCTTACGAGGGATATCCGGCCGGCGCCTTGTTTTTATTGGGTTACAATTGGCTTTTGGTCGCCTTGATCGCGGCCTTGTTTATTGCCATGCGGCCCTGGCAGCGCGATCTGAGTAAAGACGAACACGAGTAAAAGAGATCGGGACAGGTCGGACAATTAACAGAGTATTTTATTCCCAGATTAATCGGATTTAAGACATTTTAAATTTTGATCTATCCGAAGAGAAGGAGAGGGGCGTGATCCATTCATTGAGACAGAAGGTGGCCAATAATATTTTGTTGCTCGGCATGACTTTTTTTCTGAACGGCTGTATTTATCTGGTCGTTGGCAGCGTCGGGGCGGTCGGAGGTTATATTGTCAGTCCGGACACGGTCGAAGGCATCGTCACCGGCCATTCCGATGAGGAGGTCTGGGAGGCCGCGCACGAGATCAGCTCGATCATGGGTGTGATCCTGG
>CAZBSU010000156.1:0-4894 GCA_964494745.1 uncultured Planctomycetales bacterium
GTAAAAAAAATCAAAGACGTTGGCGGTTTCGTAAAGGCAAGCAGTCCCGTTCCAAAACCCAAAAGGGCCGCAGACCCGAACGATAAAGGCTTGCCCCCCCGAGCGATGATCCGCCAATATTCCAGAATTAAAACCAAAAAAAAGACGGCGGCTATTCCTTCCCCATAAATCAATCCCAAGAACAACTGACGCCACCATAAATGCCGGTTGATCGTCATCAAAAGGGCGCCGCTGAAAAACACAAAAGCCCATCTATCTTTTCTTAAAGAATTTAAAAAAAGCCCCATCTGAAAAACAAGAATAATGGGCATGTAAAAGATATTATGATTCAACTTGGATTGGAATAATAAATTGGGTAAGGCGCTCACGAAGGGAATACCATAACTGTGGGACACCATACAGCGGGTGTATTCACGTGCAGACGGAGGGGTATTGATAAAATCGGCGGCCTGGACATACCACAAAACGCCTTCGTCCGTATAGGGAGTGCGCGACAAGGCAAGGTTGGTCGGCAAATAATACATCAAGGCGATCACGCCCCAGCCCAAAACGATGAGGCAAGCCGGATCATACCGGCCACGGGATGGGGAGACAAGGGGTTTTTGTTTCCGCACATGGCGCAGGGACCAGCCAGCGAGGGCCAGGAGCCCGGCCCACAAAAACAACGGCTCCGGGATCCAGCGCCACAATCTTAACAGAATATACACCTGCTCGATAAAAAACAAGCCGAACAACACACAATGAAAATAAAACAAAAACAAAAATCGTCCGACGGCCCGCGCCCCAAAAGCTGCCACCGCCGCTACCACACCATACCCCAGACAGCTGACGGCCAACCCCAGCCAATGCGACGCTGGGATCAACGGCAAAATATTCCAGAAGTTGTCCCAAAGCCCCATCCCCCGCACGATGATCAGCCCGAAAAGAAAAAAAAGCGCGAGATAATAAAGCCCATTAACTCCCTCCAGCTTTATCCCGCGCTTTAAGGGCATCCCAATTCGAAAAAATTTATTCATCGAGATATTCTTCGAATTCCGTTCCTTGAATCCTTTGCCGCAACTGATCGTAATTAAGGATCAACGCACTAAGATCATCCCTTGTTTTACGTCGGTAGGTTGTCTGAACCGAAACGGCGTCCAATCCCAAGAAGGCAAAAGCCCGGTCCATCGTCGGCTGATGTTGCGCGGGGTCCAACAAATCACGCTCATACACAATCCGATGGACCGGCAGCCCCCGGGCCGCCTTGTCTTCTTCATGGCCATAATACCGGCGAATGCGCATCTGCCGAAATATCTCTTCGGGATCCAAGACAACCTGTTTCTTCCCTGTTTTCTTGCGGGCGACGATGTAAGGGAAAGAGATGGCGTGTCGAAAAAAATTTTCGCGCTTAATAAAAACGATCTTCCAGCCAAGCTGGGATAACCGGGTCAAAAAATCTTTCGGTTTGCGAATTCGCTGCATACCAGCAAGCTGATAATTCTTGACCTTGAAACCGTAGACCTTATTCGTGCTCAAACGGCACCGGCGTTCGACATAATCATAAGGACAAAAGACCGGATTGTATAAAATCTCGCCGTCACACTGGATATCGGGGTAGGAATTAAACAAATCCTGCAGGAGGGTGGTTCCGCTGCGGCCCTGGCCGAAGATAAAAAAGCGGGCCTCCGGCATGTGGTGCGACGCGGGTTTCAGATAAACCCCAGCCTGTTCTATTAATCCCAGACAGGACCGTTTGATGATTTGCTGCGGAGAGAAAAATGTTCGCATAGGTAACGAATACCCTGGATAAAATGTTATTGATAAGACTATATCATATAACCCGTATCCTGAATACCAAATAAAAAAGACAGTGAAACGGCCAGGGGATCCCGATGCGTGAATCAAACACACCGGGACATCGCGGTATTCCCGGTGAGTTTTACCCCTGTGAGCCGGGAACATCGTAGCGCGAATGAAGCGAAGCGACCTGTGCGCGAGATTTTTCCGGCGAACCCTTTCCATGGCCCCCTTTTTGCTCAGCGAGCCGAAGGGCTTTGAGGTGCAAATAAAGCGCAGCGACCTGAGCACAAAAAGCCCTTCGGCGAGCTCTTCTAAAACTTCACATTCATCCCAAACCGCACATTCCGCTCGGGTGCCGGGAAATAATCTTTGACAAACGAAGACGCCGACTTGGTGGCACAGGAGAAATATTTTTCGTTAAAAATATTATTAATTTCCACAAAGACTTCAAACAGATCCGGATCATAGGCGAGCTTAAGGTCAAAGACCATATAAGGCTTAAGCCGCGGGGTTTCGTTCAAGGTGTCGTTGATCGCATAGCGCGAGCCCACATACCGGCCGGTCAGCGAGGCCAGATACTGGCCCCCCATCTCCAGCTGCAGGCCAACGCCGGCCTGATGTTCGGACGCAAGCGGGATGCGCTTGTTGTCGCTATTGCCGCCGATGAACTCCGGTTCCTGATACGTATAGGTCGTTGACAATTTCAGTTTGCTGAATACATCAAGATCAACGAACTTCAAAAGGTCGGTCTCCTGCCCGATCTCGACTCCGATCCGGCGGGTCTTGCCGTAATTATTATTGGCGCCCCATCCGCCGCCGGCCGTGGGATCGAAAAAAATCTCATCGCGCAGGCTCAACCAGTAGGGGGTCACGCTGACCAGTGTGGTCCCGGCCAGATCATGTTTGACGCCGCATTCGTATTGAATGCCGGTCTGCTGTTTGAGGTCCGTGTCCAATCCCGTCCAGGTGCTGTACCATTCATCCGTGGCCAGGAACCGGAACGTCTGCTGGACGTTAAAAAACAAATTCGAACGCGGGGCATAATCATAGCGCGACCCGAGCATGTGCACCCATTCCTCGGCCCGCTCTTTATCATAATTCGCGACACCGCTGCGCTGATCAAAGATATAATCCGCGCGCTGGCGGCGCGTCCCGGCGTTCAGATACAGATCTTCCAGGGTCTCGGCCTCGACGAAAAGGTAAAAACCCAGTTCGCGCTTGGTGATCGTCATATCATCCGAATTAGACCCGCTACCCCAAATATCATTGTCCACGTCGTAATAATCCACGCCGATAACGAGGTTAACATCACGACCGAAAATATTCTGTTCGAAAATATATTTTCCCAGTAACCCGGCCGTATCGATCTCGCGTTTGGTGCCGAAATCGTAGGCCGAAAACATCGCGTACGTATCGCGGTTGCGGAAAGACCCGTCCAGGACAAACCGCCCCCATTCGATGTCCTCGGGCCAGGGCGAGACGTCCAGCGTTAGCTGGACGAAGCGGTCCTTGGTCGATGCGAAACCCTCCTCATCGGCCGATCCGCGCCGGCCCAGATCTTTAAGTTCGGTATCATTCAAGCCGCCCGGCAGGCCGTAATCATCCTCATGCCAGGACGTATTCAGACTGAGTTTAAACTTATCCGAAAGCCGATAGCCCACTCTGGTCAAAAAATCTTTGGAAAGCACATCGCTGTTGGACCGATACCCGCCGAAGTCGCTGAACCTCGAATAATGATAATAATTGAACCCTTTCCACTCGCCCGAGACCTCCACATCCCCGGCCACCGAGTCATAACTTCCCAAGGTGACCCCGGTCTTGCCGGCGAAATCACCCTGTCCCTCTTTGGTGATGATATTGACGACCCCGCCGACGGCGTTATCCCCGTAAAGCACCGAACCTGCCCCGCGGATAACCTCGACACGCTCGATCGCGCCGACCGCGATCTGCAGCAGGTCCGGGCCCGAGATATCTATCGAGTTGACCTTGCGGTCGTTCACCAGAACCAGGACATTGCGGCCGGCCGTATCCCCGAAACCGCGAATATCCACATTGGTAGTCTTGGGGCTGCCGCTGTTATAAACGCTTACCCCCACCTGTTGCGTCAAGACATCGCTGACGGTGCGGGCCGTGAACTCCTGGATACTCCCGGCGTCAATGACGCTGACGTTAGAAGCGATCTTGTAATCGTGCTGGGCCATACGGCTGGCGGAGACGACGATCCGTCCCAATTCGCCCGGGGTGGGAATCTCTTCCGCCTTGACCGAGGAAGAACAAAACAGCAAACAAACCAAACTCAACATGAATCCGCGCATATCTTTCCTTTCCACAAATAAAAAATGCAGTCCCTTGGCAGGACTGCACCCGTTGTCTTGATCCTTATATGCCGCATCCGTTGTCAACCGCGACGGAAAACGTTCAAGTACCGGCAGGCGTTCTGACTCTCCGATCTTGGGCGAATTTCGATTACACAGAGTCAGATATGGCTTGCGGCTCAAACATCCTCGCAGCTGTCTTATCCAAAGACAGCTGCTGCGAAACTCGCCCCAAAGCCATATCTGACTCTGTGTGAAAAATCGCACCCATCATCATCGGATTACAGCGGCGGGACCGTTCCTGATTCGCACAGGATTTCCCTTTTAAGCCCCGATTCCCTCAGGGCACCGGCACACAAAGATGGTGATTGTAAAGAACGGGCAAGATCAGGCGGCCAGAAGCCAATCGGCATGCCGGCTCTTGCGGACGAACAAAGCGCTCAACTCATAAATGCCAAAAAAAACCGCGCTGTACATAAACGTGCTTAGAAGAGTCTGACGGTAAAACGGGATGGCGGCTGTATAACAATGCACCAGCCCTTCCCAGGAGAACGGATACATGATCAGCCAGGCCCCGAAATTCGTGATCAGGAAAAAGGCCGCGGCCGCAGCCACACGCTGGCCCGGGCTCCGCTGATTCGCCGGCAGAGCGTGTGGCGGCCCGATCTGTGGCCGCACACGCAGGTGCAGAACCGCCAGTTCCGCGAGTTTTCGAGATCCAGAACAGCGGTGCCGACGAAACCATCACCATCGTCGTCGTCACCATCGTCGCCGTCGTCGCCGCAGGAACAGGACCTTGC
>CAZBSU010000157.1:0-4785 GCA_964494745.1 uncultured Planctomycetales bacterium
GCTCCAAAGAGAGGAAAAGTTTGGTCATCTCAATCGTATGCGCCAATTGCGAGGTGATCGCCTGCAGGGTCCTGACATCATCTTCATCAAAAAAGTCCCGGGCCGTATTCTGAATGACTATCACCCCGATCCGGGTCGTGCCCCGGATAATCGGCACGGCCAGAAAAGACTCATATTTCTCTTCCCCCAGCCCGGGGAAATAACGGAAATTCGGTTTGCGGCTGACCTCACGCTCACAGATCGGGCGGAGTTCCTTGAGCGCCTGCCCGGTCAACCCCTCGTTTAATCCCATCTTGATCTTGCCGATGAAGTCCTGATTAAGACCGACCGTTGCCCTCAACACCAGCTGCTGCGTACCTTCCAAAAACAAATAGACGGAACAGACGTCCGAACCCATATGTTGCGCGGTCATTTCCACGATTTTCTGCAAAAAGGTTTCCAGGCTGGTCGCGGTGCGGAACAGGCCGTTCAGTTCGCCGATCGTGCAAATCAAGCCCATATGATCTTTATTTTTGGCCTTCATCATAAACCTTATTGTATCCGGGTTAAAAAAAGAGGCAAGGAGTTTCCGCCTTGCCTCTTTTCCAGCATCATGTCGTGGCCGGTGGTCAACCGATCGCGTCCGAACCCTCCTCTTCGGTGCGGATACGAATACAGCGCCCGAGGTCAAGCACGAAGATCTTCCCGTCTCCGATCTTGCCGGTCTTGGCGCCTTCAATGATGGCTCTGATCGTCGGACGGACAAAATTGTCGTTGACCGCGATCTCGAGGCGAACCCGGCCTGCATCAACATGACCAGCATCCCGGCCACCATGGTCCAGACCGTATCCAGGGCAATGCCTTTTTCAGCAATGGCCTCGGCATTGCCGACAACGGTCGGGACTTCGTCCGCAAAAAGCGGACCGGCCCACAAGGCTGCCAACAGCAGCCCTGCCAGGGCCCAATATCTTGTTTTCATCAATTTTTTTAACATGATTTCTCCTTTCCATATAAAAAGTTAAAAACTATAAGCCAGGGAAACCCCGCCGTAAAACTCTTCTTTTTGATTCCCATCCGCGCTATCCTCCAGGTCTCCGAAGGGAACACTGTATCCGATGGACGGCGCCATGGTCAATGTCTCGCTTAACGGGACAGTAAGGCCGAGCGTGAACAGGGAATATCCCCCGTCGCCTTCAATGAACGCTTCATCATTAAGGCCTAGTTCGTAACCGGCGTCCAGGCTGATCCCGTATTCTTCCACCCGGGTCAGGCTGTGGCCAATCCCGAAATGATAATAATTGCCGTCTGCGCCGCCGTTTTCTTCGTCACCGTAATCATGATACCAGGTGAAATACGGGCTCAGCAGCGTGTCCAGGGATATCCCGAGATACATCTCTTTGGAATACGTTGACCCCTCCGGAAAGTCATACCAGGTATTGCCGATCGAGATGCCGATCATCTCGAAATCTTCCACGATAAAACCCAGGTCAAAGGCATAACCGATCCAGCCGTCGACCTCATCCGAAGACAGAACATCGTGGGATTCGAGATCCCAGCTTCCCCAGAATCCCGCCTCAAACCCGGCCGCGGAAATCGTGATCCCCGGCTGCATCACCGTATCCCCGTCCAGCCGGAATCCGCGCCAGACGTATTTGTCGTATACATCAATCGTTGCGGAAATGTCGACCTCAACTCCTTTCTCCTGAAGGAAATCGACCAACACAGCAGCCTGGGCCTTGCCCGAGACTCCGGTTAAGCTTAAAATCATTGCGGCTGAAACGGTTAGGGTGATTGCTGCTTTTCTCATTTTCTTGCCTTTCATTTCCTCTATGTTGGAAGCGTTTTTCTGGCCCTCTTCGGCCCCGGCGAACCGCCATGGCTCAAAGATATGACAACAAAAAAGCCCCTCCCCCGACATCTTTGTCGGGGAAGGGGCTTCTGTGCCCAAAAATTGTTGCCTCAACAAGGCAATAAAAAATCCGGCCGCCGCTTTACCTTCAGCGTGAGCCGGACATCACTGTCAAAACCATCTTTGGTTTTAAAGCTCAATCAACACGTAAAATATAACCGGCAACCCGGAATTTGTCAAGAACTTTTTCCTCTCGACGGTATTTCTTTAAACGAATCAAGAACTACACGTCCGCATCGCCGTCTTTCATCTGCAAAACCGTGGCCAGGATCATGCGCGGGATCCTGCATAACGATGTCCTCTTCCTTTTTCTTATTCAACGTCTCTTCGATCAGGGCGATGAGTTCTTGGCCGTCAAAGGGCTTAGGCAAATAATTTTCCACACCAAACGCATCGGCCAGGGCTTCGGGGCTTTTCGCCTCAGGCAACTCGCCGCGCTCTTTAACGTTGGGATTATTGGGCCGCCATTCAAATTTCTGCAATTTTTCGTTATAGATCATCTCCCCTTTGCCGCTGACGATGATAATGGGAATCTGCTTGGTCAAATCATTGCTCTTGAGGGCCCGGGCGATTTCGGAACCCTTCATATCCCCCATGATATTGTCCATGACAATCAAATCCGGCTTTTCAGAAACGGTTTTCTCCAAGCCTTCTTCCCCGCTATGCGCAGTGACAACGTTATATTTATTGGCCTCCAATTCTATTTTGATCATCCTGACCATAGCCGGTTCGTCATCCACGACCAATATCTTACGCCCCCTACCATCTCCTTTCAGGCTATTTTTACCAATAATCGAGAATATTTTATCCGCTGGAGATAATACAACAACCTTAAAGAAACGCAAACTCAAAATTCAGATATATTCCCGACCAGTCATCCGGGAGCCGAAGCGCCCCGGATTAAAAAAACATGTTAGCGATGATTCCAAAGACAATGATCTGCGGCACGGTCACGATCGGCAGCCAGACCGCGGCGCGCCGGCCGACATTGTGCCATAACAGCCCGATCTCGGTATAATCCGTGGCCACGCCGGCCATCAGGAACACGAAACTGTTGCCCAGGGCCCCGGTCTGGCGAAAAATCTCAAAGGCCAAAGGCGCCGTCCCTTCAGAGCAAACCTCCAACACCGTAGCAACCGCCAGGGTGACCACCAAGCCCACAACGCTGGGCCCCATATATTGATAAAAAAAATTCGACGGGATATACGCCCCGGCCAGACTCGCCAGCCCCATGCCGATCAATATCCACCAAAGCACCATGTCCCCCAACGAAACCGCGCCCTGAACAACCCCTATCATATCGTGTTTGAACTGGGCGAGAGTCCAGGCATAATTCCGCCAACGCTCGCGGATATCCCGGCGGATGGAAAAGTCCTTATCCATCTGGAGGGTATTTGTGTTCCGCTCGATCCAGTTTTTGGATTCCAAAAACTGATAAATCAATCCGGTTGTGATCGCCACGATAATCGCGACGGCAATAATATACAAGGCTGGAAACGGTCCGAAAAATCCGATCAGCATGATGGTCAGAGGAAAATTCGCCCAGGGGCTGGCCATCAAAAAGGCCACCACAGACGGTGTCGCGGCGCCTTTCTTGTGCAGTTGAATCGCCAACGCGAGGATGCCGTGGCTGCAGGCGCTCATAAAAAATCCCAGAATGACGGCATGAAAGACCGACCGCCGGCCGGGGGCGGCCAGGATCGAAGAGATATACTGACGGGGGACAAAATGATCGATCACGCCGCCCAGCAGCAGCCCCAGCAAGATCGCGAGCCAGATCATCCGGACATACATCAACAGGGCCTGACGGAAAGGCCGTAAAAGAGGGATGAACTCGGCGAGCAGGCACAGGCCAAGCAGAATCGCGGCAACGATAAAAGTTTTATTTTTAATAACGGAACACCATGACCGGCCGGGGCGGGGAACAGGGCTCGCCTCTGAGATATTGTGATCGGATTTGAATTTTTCAAGACAATGCAGGCTGCAAAAATAATGTGTCTCGCCGGCATGAGACACACTTATCGCCTCATCCGGATTGACCGTCATGCCGCAAACAGGATCGACCGCCATGGCGCTCTCCCGTATTTAAAATTTATATTTGATACCGGCAATAAACTGGGTATCAGTCTTTTTCTTGTCCTCGGCCGGCTCGGAATCGTAATCCACGATGTATTTGATCTCAAGATCAATATCTTCGCTGAGCGGATTAGTGAAAGCCGTCTCCGATTTCAAACTCACGCCCTCGTCGGCTTCGAGGCTGGGATACACGGTCAAATCTTCGGAAAGAAAGGCGCTGGTGAAAATCTTCTTTTTCATGAACGTATGCGCCAGGGCCGTGACAACCTCATCGTCCGCCGCATCGTTGATCCGGTGACGTGTGATGCGGTAGCCCAAACCGCCGTCCACGTCCCAGGTCCAATCCTCGGTGCGGGAGAGATGATACCCTAGACCCACGCTGGGCGTTACCCGGTAATCGATATCTGCGAAATAATCGTGATCGACAAAGACCTGATAAAAGTTGAACCAGCGGTCTTCTTTTCCGAAATTAAAGGAATATTTGGCCAGGGCGTCCCATTTCTGGCCGTCCATGCTATTATCGGATTCCGAATAAAAAATGTTGCTCTTGAGGGTGTATTCACCCTTATCGATCTTCTTAACCGCTTTGGCGGTCATGCTGCCGGAGGCCTTTTCCGTATTGCCGTTGGTCTGATCATACCCGGCAAAGACCTCTCCGCTCCAGCCTTCAAAAATCTCCTGGGCGTGGACGGCAGGGCTTAACAAGACAGAAAGACCGGCCCAAAAAACAAACAGGCATGCCATTTTCAAAACGCATCCATGGACTTTCATTATCTTTCCTTCCTTTTAAAAAAATTTATTCTGGAGAGTCTGATTTTAAA
>CAZBSU010000158.1:0-4757 GCA_964494745.1 uncultured Planctomycetales bacterium
AGGCCAAATTGTCTCCCAGGACAGGCTTGGCCAGAAACATATTATCAAAAACAAGGCATTCCCGGATGCGCGTGGCCCAATTGATGCTCTGGCCTTGAGAATAATACCCGAACAGGAAGGAATGCAGTCCTGTCAGGACCGGAGATCGCAAAAAAACAGCCACCATGGCCAAAAGGGGCAGGGTGACGGAAATCTTTTTCAACACCCAGGCCGCCGATCGCTTGGGTGAAACCGCCAGGGCGACAATATACACCCCCAAAGCATACAACGCCCCCAACACATGAACAAAATAAAGACCGCCAAGCAAAAACATCAACAGGATGTCCCAAAAATCATTGTCTTCTTTTAAGGCCTGAACAGCGATCCGGTAAAAAAGAAAAAACAAGGGGATAAAAGACACAAAAGCCACCATCCCCCAGCAGACGTCATAATTATAAAGGTATAAGAACGACAGCAGGCTGAACCATTCGTCTCCGCCCAACTTCCTGATTAACAGCAGGATGGAAACGGGCAAAAGGATAATAAAAAGGCTGTGAAATACCTTATAGGCCAGCTCCACATCCGGAAAAATTTTTGAGCTCAAAAAAAAGACATGAAAAATATTGGCATACGGGTGCAATTCGAAAGGATAATATTCGCTGAACTGAGTGCCGGGCCGGTCAGCATGGCGGATGATGGAGGCCGAGGCCAGATGATTGGGCAGGTCGATGAAGGGGATAATTTTTAAATAGTTAAAAAGGCCCAGGTGAAAACAAATAAGCCCGGCAAAAACAAAATAAAAAAGGAGTCCGTTTTTTTTGTTCTTTAAAGAGATCATCAGGGCTATCGTGGTTTGGGCCTTCGGTTTCTTTAAGGCAACCCGCCAAGATAAAGTCCGGTCGCGGCCTGACGGGCAGGAACGGTTCTGCCATTTAAACTTGTCAACCGTATTATTATATGCGAAAATCTTTTATTGTCCGATGGCTCTTCTATTTATTTTCACCCTGTTTGAGGCCCGGCGCCAGCGCCTGGGCTTAACACAAAAATGTCCCAAGCCTTGAACATTTCCGTTGTCGTTCCGGTCTATAATGAAGCCGAATGCCTGCGTGACCTGTATGATCAGATCCGGGAAGCTCTAACGATCTATGCCGGCGAGTCCGAGATCATCTTTGTCGACGACGGCTCGAGGGATGACTCCCCAACCATCCTGCAGGAACTGGCGTCCGCGGATCAGCGTGTGCGCGTCATCTTTTTCGATCGCAACCAGGGGCAGCACAAGGCCCTTCAGATCGGTCTTACCGAGGCGTCCAATGACATCATCATCTCTCTGGACGCGGACCTGCAGAACGATCCTCAGGATATCCCGCTGCTTATTGACAAGCTTCAGCAGGGATACGATCTGGTCTGCGGCTGGCGGTGGCAACGGCAGGATCCCTGGCCGATCGTTTTCAAATCCCGGCTGGGAAACTTCCTGCAGCAAAGAATAACAGGCGTGCCGCTGCATGACATGAGCTGCACCCTGCGTGCCTACCGTAAGCCGGTTCTCAAAGGATTGGTCCTGCGGGACCGGTATGAAATAGGCCTTATCCCCTTTTTTATCTCTCAACGAACGGACAAGATCACCGAGATCAAGGTCCGGCACCATCCCCGCGCCGCGGGCAAAAGCAAATATTCCTTCAGCGGCACTTTCTTTAAATGCACGTACAATTACCTGAAATGCATCAGGCGACGCCGGGATAATCAGGCCGGGTGAAAAAATATCATTGAAAAGCTCCGTTCGTCACTATTCTTCTTAATGCGAAGGAAAAGCATCCCGACTCAATGGCCATAAAAAATCATTTTGAAGCGCCGGTTAAAAAGAACCTTTCCTTCTGGTTTCTGATTACCTTTATCTTCGCTTTGGGAAGCCTCCTGCGGATCTCATTGGCCGTGGTCAATGAGGAAGCCAACGATGATCACATCCTGGTCGCCGAGATCATGACCGGCCAAAACAGGATCCCCGGGGGACAAGACTGCCGCGAATGCCATTCCCCTAAACTATACCACTGGACCTTGGCAAATCTGTATCACCTGTTGTCTATAAAAAACGGCCCGGACAAAATTCTGCTCGCGCAACTGATCAACGCCGCGACCGGGATATTGACTCTGGTGATTGTATTTATTTTTATCTGTGAAAAAAACGTCCCCGACACGGTCAAGCTGGTCACCTCGGCCTTGATCGCGCTTAACCCTCGTCTCATCGGGATCAATGCCCAGGCCACCAATGATTCTTTTGTCATCTTTTTCTCAACCGCCGCGCTTTATTTCCTATTCCGCCACATGAGTTCCCCTCGAAAAAAATATCTCATTTTACTGACACTTTCCTCCATTTTGGCGGGTTTATCTAAGGGCACCGGGATTTTCTTATTCCCGCTCATTGTCCTGGTACTCGGCGCAAAATCGGCAGTCGCCACCCCCCCCAGTCAAACCCCAAAAAAATCCTTCCTAAATGTACTGATCTTCATGCTTCTCTGGTTAGGCCTTGTCCCCTGGGTGGGACAATACAAAGAAAAAAAACATTTACACTACCAACAAAGACCGGGATTCACCTCTGTCGCCGAATCCTTCTGCACCTTTAGGCTGATGGCGTTGATCAAGGATCCTCACATAACCCAGGGAGACCAGATCATCCCCCGCCACCGCGCATCCCTATGGACACAACTTTATGGAAGGACGTATCTGCTCCAATTTAATAACTGGCCTGCAACCTGGATGCCCAGGCCCGGTAACGCGATCACAAAACTGGCGCGGGCGATATTTATTCTGGCCCTTTGGCCGAGCGGGCTCTTTCTCCTCGGCATCATGAAAAAAATCAGGGATTGGATACGGTTGTTATTCAAGGGCCGCTGGGACGAGGCATTTTTTGTTAACAACGGCATTCACGGTATCTGCCTGGTCATGGCCCTGGTATTTATCATGGTTAATTCGTATTTATTCAAAGACCTCGGCAGCATGAAAATCATCTACATCTTTCCTTATCTGTTGTCCTTCGTTTATTTCTTCATGGAAGGCTACGATTTTTTCGTCCGCAAGATGACTTCGCATCCGTTCGTATTATTCATGTCCGACGCCATCATGTCGCTTCTGTTGAGCTTGTTTTGTATCGACATTATTTATCTCATCCAACAATTGGCCGTGGCCTGATTTATATCCCAGGCCTCCAGTCTCTATGGCCCCGCGCGCTTTAACAATATCCATGGTCCGCTTCGCCTGACCTTATCAAAACCTTGACTAAGCTGGGATTCATGCCGTTCGGGCACCCGCCCTCTGACAAGGAGATAATCCGCGTTAAGATGCGGCTGTTTTAATGAATCTCTAAGTTCAACATGCTCGTCGAGACAGGGCGTCCGCCGAGCGGGATCAATCCCGTCAAAAATATAATAACGGTAAATCGTCAAATTTGTCGCAGCGATTCCCTTGTGCCAGATAATATAATAATTCGGGAAATGACGATAAGCCGGGAAATGCCCGTAATATGCTTCATAAATTAGGGCCCCCAACGTCGCCCTTGGATTTATATCCGCGAAGAATTCCCGATTAAATCCTTGATTGGCATTCTCGAACATGACCAGGCAGCGGCCCCACAAGACAAAATTTAAAAAGGCGAATCCACACAAACCGTATCGAAACGTTTTCGGACTCGTCCTGACAAAAAGGCTGCCGTAAATGACAAGTCCTAGGAAAAAGAAAGTCGAAAACCGCTGGTATTCATTCCCATGACGCTGAACATGGGGCGGCAGCAGGAAGAAGCATACTAAAGGTCCGGCCAAAAGCGGCCATATGATACGCCGGGCGCGCCGCAAGGCCGGGTCGGGAGGCATCCTCCGCGCAACCAGACCCCGGAAAACCAAGGCGCCGATCACCCCCAGTGAAAAAAATAGGCCGATATTATCGCCCAGCGTATCGACGGACAAAAATTTATTATCAAAGACAAGCAGCTCTTTGACGCGCCATGCCCAAGAGGGCCCGAAATCCGCGGTGTAATATTCGCCCAAAAACTTCATGAGACCGGGATCCCCCTTGGTCAGGCCGGCCACAACCAATAAGATCAATAACGGGGCCATCACTAAGGTCCGACGGAACAGGGATGACGGATTCCGCCGGCAGGCCGTGAGCACGACCGCGACATAAATCAGCACGGCATAAACGGCGGTCATGAAATGAATGGTATAAAGAAACACCATCAGCAGGGCCACGGTCACATCCCAAAGGATATTCCTCTTTTCAAGGCTGATCAGGATGGCCAAAAACAGCAGAAAAAAAATCGGGATCGAGAAAGCGAAGGGTAAGAACCCCCAGTAAAAACTGCGGTTATACAAATACAAAAAGGACAAAAACGTGAACCAGATATCCCCGCCTAAACGTCGGATAAGCAGAAAAATCGACAAGGGCAACAAAACCATGTAAAGACTGACAAACAACTTGCCGCCGAACTCGACAGACGGAAAAAACGGGGACCCCATAAAAAGGATATGAAAGACATTCGCGTAAGGAAAAAGACGATAAGGATAGTATAGATGGAAATCATTATCCGGCTGTCCGGAATAACGGTAAATCGTGGCTTCTGACAAATGATTAAGATAATCCGAGAAAGGCAATAAGCGCAATTGATCAAAAAACAACAAATGCGCGAAAAAAAAAGCGGTCAGGATGATGAAAAACGTTCGATGGCTTTTATCCGCCGGCATGCAGATCCTTAATGATAAAAATTGATATCCTATTTAATTGGACATTAATTA
>CAZBSU010000159.1:0-4750 GCA_964494745.1 uncultured Planctomycetales bacterium
TGTTGGTCGTGCGTTTGAATTGTCGCATGGATAGAATAACCGAATCATTAACGGCATCCGGCCTGATGATGCCAGATTATAAAACCCTTTAAATTCTACTATACTTCAAAAACCGAAACAATATTTAATATCAGGAAAGCGCCGGCGGTCCCCATGGACCATAAAATTTTCCCCTTCCCGAGGCGTATCGTTCCGGGAACGAGACCTGTTTGTTCCGCTCCGTCCCTTCTATCAACTCCTATTTCTCGTCCCAAACGGCAGTCGGATTCCTTCGAAATCCTTTATGCCGGGACGAGAAATAAATTCGCGCTTATTATTTATGTCGCTTCGCTCTATAAATAATGCGCTCATTTAAAAAACGCGTCTTTTTTTGCTCAAACTTAATAATATGCCCATCATAATCATCGTGACCAAAAAAGACGACCGGCCATAACTGACCAAGGGCAGGGTCAGGCCGACAATCGGACAAAGCCCCATCACCATACCCATATTGATCACGAATTGCAGGGTTATGATCGTGGTGATACCAAGGCATAATTGCATCCCAAATCGATCCTTGACCTGTTCGGCAACTTTCAGGCCGCAATAGACCAAGCCAAAGAAACACAACAACAAGAACAAAGTGCCCAGCAGGCCCCATTCCTCCCCGATGACCGAAAAGATAAAATCCGTATGCCGCTCCGGGAGAAAATTAAGCTGATTCTGTGTCCCCCCCAACCAACCTTTGCCCAAAAGCCGTCCCGACCCGATGGCGATCTTGGCCTGGATGATGGTGTATCCGGCCCCCAGCGGATCGATATTGGGGTTCATGAAAACCAGCAATCTGTCTTTCTGATAAGGTTTCAAAATAAACCAGCCCAGGGGAGCCGTTAACAAGCACAAGAATAAAAGGAAAAAGACATACCGATATTCCAGTCCGCTGACAAACAACATGACGCTGAAAATCCCGAAAAAAAGCAACGCCGTTCCCAGATCCGGCTGTTTGAATATCAAAACCATCGGCAACAGGGTCATCACCAACGGCAAAATCAGATGCCGCCACAGCGATTGGGAAAAACTGAGATATCTAAACGAGATCGCGGAACGGCAACTGCTGAAATAACGCGCCATGGCCAAAATATAAAATAACTTGGCAAACTCCGACGGCTGGAAACTGATACCGGCGATATTCAACCAGCGTTGGGCCCCTAGGGCATGACGGCCGGAGACGAGCACCAGCACCAGAAAAAAAATCATAACGCCGTAAAAAAAATAGGACGTATCGTACCATTTGTGGTAATCCAACCGGCTCAAATAAAACATCAGCCCGAAACCGGTCAGGGCGATCATAAGCTGGTCATAAAAAATATGGTCCGATACGCGCGGATTGTGATACGACGCGCTATAAAGCGCCACCAGGCCGACGGCCACAATGATAAGAGTAAAAATCCAAATTAAGGTGCTCAGATAGCGTTGCATACTAGTTATCCATAATACCGTTGGCTCGAAAATGTGCGGACACAAAAATAATTTTCAATATCCGTTCTTCCCCTTCTGTCTTTATGCTTTCCCCTTCAAAGGATTCCCTCTTCCTGAAGCTGCTCCAACAATTCACGCCCCAACCGGACGGAATAGTAACTCGAATCCCCGTGTTCCAGAAAGACACAAAAAGCGAGCCTGATTTTGCCGTCCGTTTCATACCCCGCAAACCAGGCGTGCTCAGCCTTTCCCGGAACGGATTGCGCCGTCCCGGTCTTTCCCGAGACCCGCAGACCGGGGATATCCAGCCGCCGCGCCGTCCCGGTCGAATCGGCCACGGCCAACCGCAATCCCTGCTTGAGCTTTTCATAAACCCCTCCCGAGAGGCCGATATGCCGAATCGTCGAGAAGCGGACGATACTTTTGGTCCCGATATTTTTGATCAGATGCGGTTGAGCATCCCGCCCCTCTCGGGCAACCGTTGCCATCAAACGCACGATCTGGATCGGTGTCACCAAAAGATCCCCCTGCCCGATCGAAAGGTTTAAGGTGTCGCCCCGATACCATCCGCGATTCTCCATCTTGCGCCACAAGCGGCTAGGCACAAAACCTTCCTCCTCGAACGGCAGATCGATATTGGTCTTGCTCCCCAGGCCGAACATCCGGGCATATTTATACAAAAGATCGGGCCCCAGAAGATCGCCGACATTATAAAAATAGACATTGCAGGAATGATAAAGCCCCTCCAGCAGATCCTGACGGCCGTGCACATGCAAACAATGGAACCGCCGCCGCCCGAGTTGAAAATAACCCTTGCAGTCGAAAACCGTATCAGGCGTGATCGTCCCGGTATCCAGACCCGCCATGGCCACAATCGTCTTGAAGACAGATCCCGGGGGATACAGCCCCTGAATGGCGCGGTTCAACAAAGGGGCCAATTCATCCGTATAATAATCGCTGACCTGACTTCTCAAGGCCGAACTGGAAAAGGCGTTCGGGTTAAAGGCCGGCGAACTGACCATGGCCAAGATCTCGCTCGAGTCAAGATCCATCATGACGATCGACCCCGGCCGGTCCCCCAGGACCCGGGCGGCCACCTCCTGGATGCGCTGATCAATCGTCAGGGAAATATCCTCCCCGCTTTGGGGTTCCCGGAAACTCAACAACTGCACCTGACGCCCGCGATTATCCACCTCAATCTGAATGCCGCCCGGCTTGCCGCGCAGATAATCGTCATAATAATCCTCCACCCCGGAGTATCCCACGACGCTTTGCGGCGTGTACCCGTAATCCTCAACCTCGCGGATATGTTCGCGCGTCACCTTGCCGACATACCCCAGGATATGGGCCCCAACTTGGCCAAAGGGGTAATAACGATTGTAGGTCTCCTGAATATACAGACCCGGGAAGAGGAATTTATTTTCCTCGATCAGCATGGCGGTTTTTTTATCCACATCCCGGGCGACCACGACCGGAGCAAAAGGGGTCAGCTTCCTCTGGGTGAACCGGCGCAGCAACTGGAGCCGCCCGACCTTAAGACTGCGGCTCAAAAAATCAAACAAGGCCTCTTTGTCTTTGATGTCCTGCGGGATGACCGTGACATCAAAGGCCAATCTGCTGTCGGCCAGCACCGTGCCGTTCCGGTCGATGATCCTTCCGCGGCGTTCTTTCAAAGGGACGATGCGGATCCGGTTGTGGACGCTGAGATTGTAATACCGCTGCCCCTGGATAATCTGGATATAAAAAAGATTGATCCCCAGAAAGAAAACGGCGGAATAAATAATTACACGGAGTATCTTAATGCGCATCGTTTTAAATAATTAAAGACCATCGGGGTGACGGCTGTTGTGACCATGACTTCCGGCAGATAGACGTGGAGAAAAACTTCTTTGAAAGAGACCGGGAAAAACATCATCATCAAAAAGGCGGTCACATAGACATTGATGGAGCTGACCAGAAAGACCATGGCCACGCGAAAACGGCCTGAACCGGCCCGGTAAAAATACCATTTGAGAAAAGTCGTGATATAGGCGCAAAGCACAAAAGAAAAAATATGTATCCCAAAGGCATGGATGGAGAAGCTATCCCGGACGAATCCCGCGATAAAGGCGGTAAACAAACTGTAGCGGATACCCCGGAAAAGATTGATAAAGACGATAAGCAAAAGCAGAATATTGGGGCGGATCCAGGGCCGGAACGATACGGCCAGGACGTTTTCCAGGATAAAAGCTCCGGCAACCGCGATGGTTATAAGCAGGATCCGTCGCATAAATCGTTAAAGCCAATCTATCTTTCTGCCCTAGGGGCCTGGTTCCGTTTTGATGACCAAGACTTGTTCGATCTGGGAAAGGAAAACGGAAGGCTCGATCAGACAATAAGCCGTATTCTCATTCTCATCTTTATGGACACGCGTTATGGTTCCGATCAGCAGCCCCTCCGGGAAGGACGAACTCAGTTTTGAGGTAATCACCTGGTCCTGGGGCTGCACATCCGCGTCAAACGACAAATAGCGCATCCGGCACAATCCCTGCAGCGAACCCGAGACCAGGCCCACTTCTCGGGAACGCTGGTCGAGCGCGGCCACGCTGAAACTGGGATCGGTGATCAGGATCACCTTGGCGGAATCATCACTGACCTCTGCCACCTTGCCCACCACCCCCAGGGCATTGACCACCGGCCAGCCTACCGCCACGCCGTCCCGCCGGCCCTTATCGATCAAAATCGAGGCATTCCATTTCGAAGGATCGCGGCCGATCACATTCGCCGCGGTGGACGAATAGATCAACTCTCTTTTCAATCCCAACAAACTGGCCAGGCGATTATTCTCGCGGCTCAACTCCTCCACCCCCACCAACCGCGCCCGCAGCAGGTTGACCTCCTCCCGCAGACGGATGTATTCGTCAAACGTGCGGTGATAATAAAGGACCTTCTTGGCCTCTTGCAAGGGGATCTGAATCAAACGGACGGGCCAGGAAACCTTTTCGGCAACAGAAAATTTGAAAGGATTGAGAAAGGCAGTACGGACAAAAAGCAGACCAAAGGCAACGATCAGAACGATAAGATATCCCGCTAATTTGGTCTTTGCCCTAGACACACTTGAATGAAGTAAGCGGGGCGGTTTTGAAGGTCCGGCTTCACCTTTGGCCTTCGCATCACCGCCGACACGCTAGTGGATGAGAAAATTTTTTGTTAAAAGGTCCCCTTTAAACCGTCGGGGACGGCCGGTCTAAAAATCGAGTTTGGTCGTGACAATGATCCTGCGCCGCAGCCGCGGATGCATATTCAAGGTCTG
>CAZBSU010000160.1:0-4735 GCA_964494745.1 uncultured Planctomycetales bacterium
GGAGTGGATGCATGATGAACGGTGAAATGGCGATTTTTTCCGGCAATGCCAATTACGCGTTGGCCGAAGGCATCAGCAAGCATCTTGATATTCGCTTGACGGATGTCTTGGTCGGCCGATTCAGCGAGGGAGAGATTCAGGTCCAGATCAAAGAAAATATCCGCGGCAAGGATGTTTTTATCGTCCAGCCCACATGTCCCCCGGTGAACGATAATTTGATGGAGCTTTTGATCCTGATTGATGCCGCCAAGCGCGCTTCCGCCAAAAGGATCACCGCCGTCGTGCCGTATTACGGCTACGCCCGCCAGGACCGCAAGGACAAACCGCGTGTGCCGATTACCGCCAAGCTTGTCGCCAATTTGATTCTGGCTGCCGGCACCAACCGGGTCTTGACGATCGATTTGCATTCCAGCCAGATCCAGGGTTTTTTTGATATGCCGGTAGATCATCTTTATGCCAAGAACGTTTTATGCGACTATTTCCTTAAAAAGGGTTTTGATCGCCAGCAACTCGTGATTGTCTCTCCTGATTTGGGCAGTTTGAAGATGGCCCGGGCTTATGCCGAGCGCATCAATTGCCCGCTGGCCGTTATCGACAAAAGGCGTACCAGTCCGGAGAAAACGGAGGTCATGCATATTTTGGGATCGGTCAAAGGTCGGGTCGCCGTTTTGGTTGATGATATCGTCGCTACCGGCAGTTCGCTGATCAAGGCGGCCGAAGGCCTCAAAAAGAAAGGCGTTGAGGAAGTCTTCGCGGCGATTACTCACGGGGTGCTTTCCGGCAATTGCCTGGGCGCCATTCAGGCTTGTCCCGATTTAAAGGAGGTTGTTATAACTGATACGATTCCTTTTTTCAAGAAGGAAGAAAATCCCAAAATCAAGATCGTGTCCGTGGCGCCGCTTTTGGCCGAGGCGATCAACCGTATTCATCATGAGGAATCTGTTACGTGTCTATTCGATTAACCCGAATTAAAAACAAAAGGCAAGAATATGGACGAAATACAATTAAGTGTTCAAGCCCGGAATCAATTCCGGAAACAGGCCGTCAAAAAGTTGCGCGGTCAGGATTTTATCCCCGGCATCATTTACGGGGGTCGGCATAAGACCACACCGATCCAGGTCCAGCGCAGGATCTATGAGCAAATCCGCCGGCATCATCATGGCGAGATCGTTTTTTCTTTAGAGGTGAACGACGGTGACAAAAAGAAGCCGTCCCACTGCCATGCGATGGTCCGTGAGGAGCAGCACCACCCTACGAGTGACCGGATCCTGCATGTCGATTTTATTCGGATCTCTTTGACCGAAAAGATTGAGGCCCATGTCCCGATTGAGATCAAAGGCGAGGCGGTCGGCGTTAAACGGGACGGCGGATCGCTGGATCAGATTATCTGGGAGTTGAGCGTCACTTGTCTGCCGACCCAGATTCCGGAAAAGGTTGTTGTGGACGTCACGTCGCTGGAGATCGACCAGGCCATTCATATTCGTGATGTCGTTTTGCCGGAAGGCGTCGTCGCCAACCAGGAATCGGATGAGATCGTCGTGGCCGTGAAGCCGCCTCACCGGGAAGAGATCCTCGAAACGACGGAGGGAGAAGAACAGGCTGAGCCGGAAGTGATCAAGGAGAAGAAGGCCGAAAAGGCCGAAGAGGAGGAAGCGCCTGAAGCTCAAAGCAAGCCGGCCGAAAAGGAAAAGGAAGAATAAGGGGCCTTCCACGGTGAAAGTGATCGTTGGTTTGGGCAACCCAGGTCGGGAATATGACCGAACGCGTCATAATATCGGTTTTTTTGTTCTTGATATCTTAGCCGAACGCAACGGCTTGACCTGGAAGAGAAGCCGGCTTTATCAGGGTTTATTGGCCCAGGGCCGAATCGACGGACAGCCGTGCTGTTTGCTGAAGCCGCTGACCTACATGAATCTTTCCGGGCAGTCCGTCCGTCCGTTTGTCAAACAACGCAAAGTGGATCTGGCGGACATGCTGATTGTTTGCGATGATTTCGATTTGAGATTCGGGCAGTTAAGAATTCGTCCGGGCGGGAGTCATGGCGGCCATAACGGTCTGGAATCCGTCATCCAGCATCTCAGATCGAACGAGTTTGCCAGGTTGCGGATCGGTATCGGGGCTCCGCCTCCCCGATGCGATGCGGCGGATTTTGTGCTGTCACCGTTTAGGCCCGGGGAGAAGAAGGAGATCGGAAATATTTGCGACGTCGCTGCAGATTGCTGTTTGACATGGTTATCAGAAGGCGTGTCAGCGACGATGAATCAGTTCAACACAAGGAAAAAGGAAAAGGGGCATGAATAAATACGAATTGATTGTCGTGGTGGATGCCGCGAGTCCGCAGGAGGAAAAGGATACGGTGCTCAAAGAGGTCATCGATGTCATCAATAAATGTGACGGGAAATTGATCAATCGCAATGTCTGGCTTGATAAGCACAAATTTACTTTTCCGGTGAAAAAGAGAAAAGACGGGACTTATTATATTCTGAACTTCGAGGGACCTCAGCCGCGCATGGCGGAGTTGAGAAAACTCCTTCGGCTGAATGACAAGGTTTTGCGTTTTCTGCTCTCGCGGGGGTAAGGCAACAAAGACGAGTTTCGGATAAGGATGGAGCTGTGCGGACCGTTTTGCAGGGAGGGTGAAATGGCGAATCTGAACAAGGTGTTTTTAATCGGCAATCTGACCCGGGATCCGGAGTTGCGTTACACCCCGGCCGGGGTGGGGGTCTCGAATTTGGGATTGGCGGTCAATCGGCGTTTTCGGGACAAGACCGGCGAATTGAAGGAAGATGTTTGTTTTTTGACCGTGACCGTTTGGGATAAACAGGCCGAGGCCTGCTGCCAGCATTTGCAGAAAGGCAGTCCTGTTTTCGTGGAAGGGGTTCTTCAGTCCCGTTCGTGGGAGACCAATGAGGGGCAGAAGCGCAGCACGATCGACGTCCGTGCGGAACGGGTTCAATTTTTGGGTAAGTTCGTGCCCGAAAAACAGAATGCGGCGGCGTCCGCCCCCGCGGGCATGCGGGATGATGCCGTCCCGGAAATGGATGAGCCTATTGCCCCGGAAGACGTGGCCTGGGACGAGTGATCGCGGCCGGGCAGCCTTGCCCGTCGGGCATGTGGCGGGCTGACCGTCAGCATGGGGAAAATATATTGAGCATTAATATAATCGTTTAACGAGTAAGGAGGACATCATTGAAACCAACACGCGGCAGATCCAAAAGGCGCATAAGAAGGAAAAAACCTTCTTCTAAATATTTCATTGCGCCTGATATAAAGATCGAACACAAAAATTTGACTCTGCTCCAAAGGTATGTCACGGATCGGGGCAAGATTTTATCCCGTCGGATCACCGGGATCACTACCAAACAACAGCGCGAATTAACCCGCGCCGTTAAGAAAGCGAAATATTTGGCCCTTTTACCCGTCGGCGGCGCCAAACGGCGCAAGGCCTGATCCTTTGCTTTCCCTTCCGTGCGGGGCGGGGCCAATCGTTAAGAGCATGCTACAGCAAAAAGGATAGTCATCATGGAAATTTTATTGTGTCAGGATGTCAAAAAATTGGGAAAATCCGGGGAAGTGGTGAATGTCAAGCCCGGGTATGCCCGGAATTATCTTATTCCCCAACAGCTGGCCTGTCCGGCCACGCCCGCCAACCTGCGGCGGATTGAAAGGAAAAAGGCCAGGGAGGCCGAGCTTTATGCCCAGCAGAAAAAGGAAGCCGAGGTCTTGGCGGAAAAGCTTAACAAGGTTTCCTGCACCGTTACCGTTGAGGTCAATGATCTGGACCGTTTATACGGATCGGTCACCGAAGCGGACATCATCAAGGCCCTCGAGTTGGAAGGGATCACGGTTGACGTCAAAGATGTCTTATTGGAAAAGCCGATTAATGAATTGGGGATCTTTGAAGTCGGCATCAATATCCATCCTGAGGTGACGGCCAAGGTGAGAGTATGGGTCGCGAGGAAATAAAAGTCCCTCCGCAGAATATCGAGGCGGAGCGCTCTGTGTTGGGCGCCATGCTGATCGATGAGGAAGCCATTGGTCATGCCATCGAGATTCTGGATGAATCCTGGTTTTATGAGGATGCCCACCGCAAAATTTATGCCGCCATCCTGGACCTTTATAATGACCGCAAAAATGTGGATTTGATTACCCTGACGGACAAACTCCGGGACGGAGGCGAGCTTGAGGCCATCGGCGGTGTGCATTTTATTTCTCAGATCATCGACCAGGTCCCCACCTCGGCCAATGTTGAGCATTACGCCAATATCGTCCGCGAAAAGGGGATGATGCGGCGGTTGATCAAAAATGCCACCCAGATTGTCAATGGGTGTTATGAGGCCAAGGGGAATGCCGCGGAAGTCGTGGATACGGCCGAACGGCTGATCTTTGAGGTGGCCGACCTCAAACAACGGCATAAGGCCGTCCATATCCGCGAACTGGTCAAAACCAGTATCGAAAAGATCGACAGCCTTTATCAGCGCAAGGAACATGTGACGGGGCTGGCCACGGGATTTGAGGATATTGACCGCCGGACCTCGGGTTTGCAGCCTTCGGATTTGATTATCATTGCCGGACGCCCGTCGATGGGAAAAAGCGCCTTGGCCATCTCCATGGTTTTGCATGTCGGGTTGGAGTTAAAAAAGGATGTGGCTTTATTCAGCCTCGAGATGTCGAAAGAACAGCTGGTCCAGCGTATGTTGTGTTCGGTGGCTCGTGTTGATGCCCATAAGGTCCG
>CAZBSU010000161.1:0-4703 GCA_964494745.1 uncultured Planctomycetales bacterium
ACAATGTTATTGAACTGGCCCGGGGCGAAAAACAATATGATTTCGTGACGGATTCTAATTTCGCCGTAGCCGCTCCGGTGGGGGCTGCGAAAGACGGTGAAGAAGCAATAGACGTTGCGCACAGGTTAAAAGAATATCTTACTCAATTCGGGGAATGTATCGCCGGGCATCATGTGTCACGTCCGCGTCTGTTCTCGGCCAAGGCCGGGGATGCCGTGATCGGGGACAATGAAGAGTCCGTGCAAATGTTATACGCCCACCGCAAGATCCCGGCCGCCAACATGCTGTTCTTCAAGTCGCATTTCCTGCCCAGCCTGCACACCGACCGCCGCCAGGACCTTATTAATAATATCATTACGCAGACAATTATGGGCCGGGTGATTTATCAGGGGCATTGCCCTGTGGCGCACCGCCGCCCGGGCAGCGAGACCGGGAATTGTGCGGCGAGACAACCTATATCTCTGGATAAGGCCGTGGATAAGGCCTTCTCTTCCGTAGAGAAGGATTTGGAGGCCTATTTGTTAGAGCATGTCATTAAGGATGTTGTTGAATATTTCAATATATCCGAATTGTCCACGGTTGCCGAACGTTTTGCCCGCTTGAATGCCTTGCGGGAGAATTCGGAATTCGACCACGTGGTCGAGCATGCGTATGACCTAGCCTGGCAGCTGCGCTGGGGCCAGCTCACGCAGTCTCTCCATGACGCGGTTGAGAAAGCGAAGGAAATCAGAGAGAACTATTTCAACAATACGGAATTTTGGTGGAACCGGGATCCTTCTATGAAGCCGTTTATGGCAGAGCTCGACAAGGTCCTGGATCGCTTCTCTAAAGAGTTTGATATGAATAATTCTGCGCGGTTGCGATCCTTGCGCGAGCGTTTTGCCGAAGGTGAATCCCGGGAGGAAGAAATCCGCAGGATTAAACAAACAGTAAACAAGCTGGGCCGCTATCTTGACAGCTGGGAGGATATCAAACACTTCCGTATCGGCACATTCAGATTGCAGCATCAGATCGCGCAGCGTTTCCTGTACCTGGCCGCCTGCCATTCGGATCAGTGGGCGGGAGGATGGCAGCAAGAGATATCGGATATGGCCGATCAGAAAATCGAGGCGCAGGTAGATGCCTACGGCTGGAAGAAGATCAAAAGCCTGTTAAGCATCATGCAGGACCCGAGTTTCCATGCGCAGGATACTGAATACAAACAGTATTCTATCAAGCGCATCCTCAGTGCGATCGAAGAGCGGGATGACCTGCATGACATCCTTGCGGAAATGAAGAAGTTTTTCGAAAAGCATAGTATCGAATACAGGATTAACCGGATCGCTTTCAGCCAGGATTCCTATTCCGGGTTCCTGCTGAAAGGGCCGCTCGACAACGGCGGCGAGGAAGAAAAAGAGAGCGATTTGACTCTTGTCGCGCAGGCCCTGCGCAGCGGCGACATGGATCAGGCCTTTAACGGGCTTAAAGCGGCCGTCCGTGACCGCGAATTCAGTGATTTCACGCGCATCCTGAGAGATTTGTTCGCCAAATTTTCGCGTGACCGGTATCAGGCCGACCTGCTGAAGTTAACGGACCGGGTCGAGGAATACGCGAATGATTTTGCAGACAGATTGGTCTTAGCCCAGAACGCGGGCCGGTCGCCGCCGCAGGTCACCAGAGAAAATATTATCGATGCCGTTGGAAAGGCCGTGACTCAGGCCATCGAGAGCGGTTATCTTTTTAACAATTTGGAGGCGTTGTTCAGCGACCCCGAATATCGCCTTTTGAAATTACGCCATAGCATCCTCGCCAAGATCCAGGCCGCCGGCCGGGAAGAGATCGATGCCGAAAAAGACGAGGAAGCCAGGATTCACCTCGAGAACAAACTTGCCGAGACCATCAAGACCCACCCGATCCTCACCCGAATCACGCAGGTATTGCGCGGAACGCTCAAGGCTGTCGATATTACCCATCTGCTGGATAGCATAATCGCATCCCAAGCCGGCGGGCCCGTGCGGAAGATTATCACGCTCACCGGCGGCACAGCCGTGGGGACCCTGCTGCGATCAGCTTTCCAGCGGGCCGAGATCCTGGACAATTCCGAGATCGTGATCATTGTGGGCAATTCGGATGACGGCGGGTCGAGCTATTCGTTGGTCAAGAACGTCAATACGGCCGGTTATGGTTTATTGCCGCCTCCTGGGGATATTATGAACGCCTTAGTCGGGTTTGCCAGCGAAGATAAACGCAAATACCTGTTAGGGGACGGCGGCCGGCTGCAGGCCGATGACGCGACATTGCTGGATGGTGTCTTGGCTCTGGTGGGCAAGACATTGGCCGACAGTGACCGGGACAGCGCGGATAAAGATGGTCTTGATTTGAGCGAAGGGTTTGCCGCGTTTATTCAAGGGTTGTTAACCGTGGTATCACGGCTGGATGATAAGAACGAAGAGTTGAAGGGTCTGAATGAGCAGTTCGATAAAAATCAGTTTGTTCCGGTCAGCGGCGTTTCGGTCCGCAATCTTCTGTTGTGGGGTTTTCTACGGGATAAAGGTTTCTTTGATAAAGGCGGCCGGCAGGATCAAAGCGCGGCGCCGGATGCCGCCAGCCAGAGACGGTTCGAAGCCGCGACCCTAAGCATTGCGAGATTGTTGAATTTAGGGCACAAACAGGTCTCGGCCCTGAGTTTTGAGCCGCATACGCTGTATGCCAAAAACAGCGCCTGGAACCTGATCTTGGAGAAAAACGGGAAGATTCAAACTCTGATGATTTATCGCGAGGGCCGGAATTACCGCCTGAGTGTCCCGAATGTCCGCGGGACTAAACCCGTGTTTCAGGCGGTGTTAAAGCCGGGAGACACACGCCGGATGTGCAGGGTCATCAAGGCGCGGAATAAGAGCCGGACCGAGCCAATCCCGATCAGGGTAACGAACAGGGCCGGGGAGCTGTATATTAACGGTTATAAGCTCGTTGAGGATGCCCGCGGCCATACAGGCCTGCAGAAAGGTGGCCGCATGATTTGGGTGGCCAATGATGCGACCGGGCGTAATAAGAAATTCGAAAATGATAAAAAGGATCAGGCCTTTGGCACCTTAAAGGACGGGACGAATCTTTACCTGCGTTCGCGCCTGACTAAGATGCAGACCCATATCACCGAGGCTCTGAGCTATTCGCGCATGGAGGACTTCGGCATACTCGACCGGCGCGGATTAACCGGCCAGGTGCCCGCTCAGCCCGCGCGGATCGCCGCGAGCACTATTATTGACCAGATCAGGAACGCGAAGCGCGGTGATGTTGTCAGTATTGGACCGGGGAGCTTTTTCACATCGCTGCTTCCGCATTTCTTGGTGGATGGACTTCCGGAGGCCTTATGCGCGGCCAAGGCGAACGGGGTCAAAGTAATCTTTATCATGGGCGCGAACCATGATAACGAAACGATCGGATTGTCGTTCCGGGATATGCTTGGGATTCTTGAAGCCAAATCCGGCAAATCGATCGAGGCCATGTTCAGCCATATTATCGTGGGTAAGGCCGACATCCTTGAGATGATTGGCGGGGAAGAAATTATTGCCAAGTTGAACAATCATCAAACAGAGGTTGCCAATAATATTGATAAAATTGACCCGGATTCCGTTTCCAATCCTGAGTTGAAGAAGATTTATATCAGCATGCGGGAGCTGGATAAAGAGATCAAACATGCCCGCGCGACGTTGCGGGGTGATTTGGATGACAAGACCAAACGCGAAATTCAGGCGGAAATGCTTGAGCACAAGAAGACTTTGACAGACTTGGTCTGTGTCAAGACGGCTTATGACCAGGTGGTTCGGGATATCATCCGGTATCTCCGCGCTGATTCATGCCGGTCCTGCCGTGACTTCGTCCAGATTAAAAAGTACCTGTGGGAGATAACCGGTTGCAGTACTTACTGCCTGAAGAAGTTGCTGGAAGAGCTCAAGGATAATGCTGCCTACAACGAAGGTTTCCGTTTGAAATTGGCCCGGTTGATTGCGACGGCTTATTATGAGCGGCATCCTGAGATCCGGACGGATCCGGGCAAGAGTTCCGAGGCCGCCAAGAAGAGTATTGTGCCGTTTGTCTTAGAAGACGCGGACCGCCAAGCGATGGCCGCGCTTAATGTTGAATTGGTCGAATATTCGATGATCACCTGCATCCGGGTGCCGAAACGGAAACAGGGTGAATTCATGTATCGCATCGGATATGACAGCGACATACTCGGCGACCTGTTTAAACAGATCGTGAAAGAACAACTGCCGCTAACGGTAAAGATTGACGGGCAGGATGTGAGCAAGAGAAAGACCTCGGTCCCGGTCGGGCCGAATTTTGACCTGGAATTGGAGCGTTTGCTGCCGGGTTATGTCTCGACCAGCGAGTATGACGTCGTGGCCATGGTCGTCTTGAGCCAGGAGGGACAAAAGGAAGCCGCTGTGGGACATATTCTCAACCCGGCTGGGACCGCGGATGAATACAATGCGGTGGTCTTCAAAAAAGGGTTTAAGGACTTGGAGCCGGGTAGATATTCCTTGAAAATCACTTTCCCGTGTCTGGAGAGCCGCCATGAGAGATTTTTGGAGCAGGAATATGAGCTGAATGTGAGTGGGGGTGAAAAGCCGCTCGACAACGGCGGAGAAGAGCAGGATAAAATAACAGAGAGGCCGCAGACATCACGTTCCATCCAACCGTGGCTGGTGGTGAGCGTGATCATC